>JAQULX010000048.1 GCA_028718465.1 Dehalococcoidales bacterium
TAAAACAGGTGATTATCAGGCTTCCTGAAACAAGGGACGGCGGTATGTCGGCTGTCCGCTTTTACCGTGGAAACTACACTTTATACTATAACGAACACCAAGGATCCGCAAAGACAAGGTCAAGCCGGGGGCATAATGCTCTATGGGGAAGGGGGTGGAATCAGGATTAAAGATTAATGATTGAGGTTAAGGGGGAGAAGGAGACCGGGTAAATTCCGGAACAAGTCCGGAATGGGGCACAAGGGGGGATGCTTCGCCTGCCGTTTGAACAGTTTTTTCACTGGCAGACCATATATAATGTAATCGTATATGGTATAAAGCCGGGCGCTCAAAAATAATTTACATAAAAAATATCGGGCGGCCGGAAGGAGCGATTGCAGGAGGAGGGGAATATGCCAGTCAAAGGGAAAAAGATGGTGATGCTGATTGAGCAGGACTTCGAGGATGTCGAGGTAGCGGATCCCATGAAGGCTTTCAGGGATGCCGGTATTAATATCACTATTGTCGGAAACGAGTCCGGAAAAATTTACAACGGAAAAAGAGGCCAGGTTAATATAAGGGCCGATGTTGTGCCGGAGAAGGTCAATGTTCGGGACTATGACGTGCTCTTTATTCCCGGGGGCTATGCGCCGGACAAAATGCGGATGCATCAGCCGATGATCGACCTGGTAAAAAAATTCCATTCTGCCGGAAAAATGATAGCCGCTATCTGCCATGGGCCGCAGGTGCTGATTTCAGCCGGGATAGTCAAAGGAAAGCGCATGACTTCCTGGCCTTCGGTGGCGGTTGATTTGAAGAATGCCGGCGCAAATTTTGTCGATGAAGCAGTTGTTATAGATGGGCAATTTATCACCTCGCGGAAGCCGGATGATATACCTCAATTCACGGGAGCTGTAATAGAAGCACTGGAAAAGGCTCCGGCCATGGCCAGATCAGGTTAGGGTTCAAAGCAAAGCGGGAGGCCAGCCGTGGAAGATCGAGTTGACCGCCTGGAACGGGTTATTGGGGGACTGGCAGTCCTCTCGATTATTTATATCGTCATTATCTGGGCTGCGCCTCTTTCGCCGGGATGGTTGTTTACCCTGTATGTAGCCGATTTGATGGTCTGTGTGGTTTTCGCCTGGGAGTTCGCGCGGCGCTTCTCCAGGGCCCCTCACAAGCTGACTTTTCTGAAATACCATGGGTTTGAAATTTTGTTCATGGTCCCTGCCGCCGTGTTTTTCCCGGTTATTCATCTCTCCTGGATAGGCATCCCTCTGCGGTTATTCCGTCTTACGCGGTCAGGGCTGGTGCTGGGGACTAACAACCGCTTTATACAATCTGCTTCGCAATACGCCCGCCGGGCCAATCTGCTCTGAACTAGCCGACTGTCCGGCCTTTATGTTATCATTTAAAGACGATGAGATTATCCCGCCTTTTCCGGCCTGAACCCTCACTGTCCGAACAGGAAACACAACACGGCCTGAGGATTATGACCTGGGAAGGGATGGCTTCGATCGGTTATACCAGCATTACCACCAGCGGTTTTCTGGCTGCCTATGCTCTGGCTATCGGCGCCAACAACTTTCAAATAGGTATGCTGGCCTCTCTGCCTTTTATAATGCAGTTGCTTCAGATACCGTCCATCTACCTGGTGGAAAAGGTACGGTTCCGGAAAGCCATCTCCGTGATCTCCTGGTTCATCGCTCAACTGTTATGGTTTCCCATTGCCTTGATCCCCATTTTCCTGGATATCCCGGGAGACAGCGCGGTATCGTTCCTGCTGATGCTGATGGCTATCAGGGGCGTCATGACCGCTATTACCAACTGCAGCTGGAATAGCTGGATACGCGATCTGGTACCGCAGACCATACTGGGCAGGTTCTTTTCGAAACGGATGGCGTTTTCGACAGTTGTGGCGGCGATCTTCGGGTTGGCAGCCGCTTTTTTCGTGGATTTCTGGAGCGGGTGGGCGGCGCCGGATGATGCGATCCTGGGCTATGTCTACGTGCTGCTTGTCGGAGCCCTGGTGCTGGGCATGGCCAGTCCGGTCCTGATGGTCTTTATACCCGAAAAATCGATGCAAGCTGAGCAGGGTAATCCGGTATCGGTCTGGAAGAGTATTATGATTCCCCTGAAAGACTCCAATTTCCGGCACCTGATGCAGTTCCTGCTTTTCTGGGGGTTCGCTTTGAACCTGGCAATTCCTTTCTTTTCGGTCTTTATGCTGCAAACTTTGCAGTTTCCCATTCTATGGGTAATTGCCCTGGCGGTGCTGAGCCAGGCATTCAATATATTGTTCCTCGGGGTATGGGGGCGGCTGGCCGACCGTTTCGGCAGTAAAGTGATTCTTTCAATATGCGCTTCGCTGTATATCGTGGTAATACTGGGATGGACTTTTACCATGCCCGAGAGATTCCTTTTTACCATGCCCCTGATTGTTATTCTCCACATTTTTGCCGGGATTGCCTCCGCCGGGGTAAATCTGACGGTAAGCACTATCGGGATGAAACTGGCCCCCCAGGGGGAGTCCACGGCTTACCTGGCCGGCGCTTCTCTGGCTACGAATCTGGGGGCCGGCCTGGGACCTCTGGCAGGCGGCGCTCTGGCCCTGTTTTTCAGCGTGCGGCAGCTTACTCTTGATTTCACCTGGTTAAGTCCCAACCGGGTGATAAACCTGGGTTTTATTGACCTGACCGGGCTGGACTTCCTGTTCGCAATCGCTTTTATCATCGGCCTGGTCACTCTGAATACCCTGACAAGGGTGCGCGAGGAGGGAGAAGTCCCCCGGGAAACTGTTCTGGGCGAGCTCATGGCCCAGCCCCGGGCTTCTACCGGGGTGGGCCTGATTCCCCTGACGGGACTGGCCAATATGTTTCCCTTCGGCTATTTGAAAAAGATACCCGGTATAGACGTGGCCATTGGTGTGACAACATACCAACTGACGGAAACCGCCAAAAGAATTACAAAAGAAGCCGCACGGGGTCGGAATTTCTCTAACAGGGTCGCCCGCGCCCTGGAAAACGGACTCTCCGTGTTATGGAGCGGTGAGGAAAGCGTACGTTCTCGGGCAGCCACTCTGGCTGAGAATGCCGCCCGAGGCGCCATACAGGCTGCCGCGGAAAGCGAAAAAGATACGATCAGCCTTATTCGCCCTACAGCGGACGGCATTATTAACGCCCTGGTCAGCGCCGGGGCTGATCCTGAGGATACTCTCCGCGGTGTTAGCCGGGGTATTGTGGTAGGCGCCGCTGATACCGGTGTCGACCTGAATCTGGCGGCCGAGAAGACCGTTGAGTCTGTGCGGGAAGCGGCGCAAAGGTTAGGATTGGATAAAGAGGCTGCTGCCAGAGTGGCCCGCACGGCGCGCTCGACAGCCCGCTATCTGGAGGGCAGGTCAGGAAAAGGCCTGGGAGACTAAGAGTAACAGCGGTCTTTCGGAGGCGGAGATATAATAAACCGGAAGCTTCCCAAAGGCTTCCGGTTTATTCGTATTTATATTACCCGGTTGATTTATTTCGAAAGCATTATATCCGGTAAGAAAGTTGATATAACAGGGAACGCGATCAAAATCGCCAGATTGAATACATCCGAGATAAGGAACGGTACAACGCCTCGGTAAATGGTCCCCATGGGAGCTTTTACCGCTCCAGCCAGGCCGAACAGATTCATACCAAAAGGCGGAGAGTACAGCCCCATTTCTACCAGCCTGACCATAATCACGCCGTACCAGATGGGGTCGAAACCCAGGGCTATCATGGTAGGGAACAGGATCGGCAGGGTCAGGATCAGGATGGCATAAACATCAAAGATCATTCCCAGCATAACATAGAGTACTGCCACCAGAGCCAGGACGGCGAATTTGTTCACTTCCAGGCTGACAATGAACTCGCTGGCGGCGAAGGGTATCCTGGTAATTGCCAGGAACTGGTTGAAGATGAAAGCTCCGATAATCAGGGCGATCATGAAAGCCGACAGGATGCCGCCTTCCATCAGGCTATCGAGAAAACTGGCGCGGGTGAGTTGTCTCTTGGCGAGGCTGATAGCCATAGCACCGAAGGCGCCGATTCCACCGGCTTCAGTGGGAGTGAAGATGCCGCCGTAGATACCGCCGATCACCAGCAAAAAGAGGGCTACAATAGGCCAGGTGACCCAGACCGATCCCAACTTTTGTTTGATAGTAGTGGGCGGCGTAGCCGGTCCCATGGAAGGGTTGATCCGGCAGAGGACGTAGATTGTGATGCAATATACCAGCATCTGGGTTACACCGGGGATAATGCCGGCCATAAAAAGTTTACCGATGGACTGTTGGGTCAGGATGCCCACCAGGATAAAGCCCATGCTGGGGGGAATTAAAATGCCCATAGTGCCGCCGGCGGCGATGGTGCCCAGGGCCAGTTTGGCGTCATAGCCGTAGCGCTGCATTTCAGGATAGGCTATTTTACCCATGGCTACCGCGCAGGCCAGGCTGGACCCGCAGCAGGCCGCGAACAGAGCGCAGGCGCCGGTCGTGGCTATTGCCAGCCCTCCTCTAATCTGTCCCAGCCAGGCCCGGGCCATCAGATAGGCGTCCTTCCCGATATCGCTGCGGGAAACAAAAGCGCTCATAAGAAGAAAAAGCGGGGCTACGGCAAAATCATAACTGGTAGACTTTTCAAAAGCAATAATAGCGAGGCTGGAAAGCGCCGGTTCCACTCCCATTAATATAATGAGGCCGGCAAATCCCAGGGCTATCAGGGCGAAAGCCACATTCATTCCTAACAGGATTAAAACCAGCATGATAGAGAAACCGGTCAGACCTATTTCAAGCGGACTCATTTCCTTATCACTCCAATTAGAGATTGCACGGAATCAATGATCAGTATCAGCGCTATCAGTCCGGTGCCAAAGGTGAGAGCGAATGTAAAAGGGAAATAGGGGAGGCTCAGGGTGTCGGTGACGCGGTTGGTATCGAAATAGGTCATTCCGAGAATAAAAGCCCGCCAGGATATGAGGCCGAATCCAATACTGCCTACCAGATAGCTGATAAAATTAATCAGGGACTGGACCCGGCGGGGAAATCTGATTAACAGGATGTCTACACGGATATGTCCCTTTTTATACTGGCAGTAGGCCAGGCCCCAGGTACCGGCGCCGACCAGCAGCAGTCCTACCAGTTCCCAGGTGCCCTTGATGGGGGAATTAAAAAAATACCGTCCTATTACATCTGCTACCGTGAGAAGCATCATGGCTGCCAGGATGACGGATGCCACTATCGCAAATACATGACAGAATGTTTGCAGCCAGGCCCCGGTTTTAAGGGATATTCTTTGAATACCGACTGCCTCTTTCATCAAGGTTATCCCCCTCTGAAATTAATCTTCTGCGATATACCTGTTGGAAAGGCGCTGTGGAAAATACCGGTACCTGAGATTATAATGGCTCAGGTACCGGTTTGCAACAGTTTTTTTACCGGGCAGCCCAGGCAGCGTCAACTTTAGCTTTCCACCAGTTGAGCATCTCCCTGGCTTCGGTCACTCCATTAGCCTCATTAGTCACGACCCACTCTTCCCACTTTATGATATAGTCGGGCTTACCGGATGCTCTTATAGCAATGCTGATTTTTATAATAATAGCACGGCGAATTTTCAAGATCAAATCTTCAAGAGTAACTGTTCCAAAATAAAGAAAATATAAGCGATTATATGAAACAAACACGATAAATATTGCAATTGTTGGTCAGATTGACTTGACATATTGATCATGTTATGATAATAACAAGTGGCTGGGGAACGCCTGCGAATTATAAAAAAAATATGTCGGTATTAACAGAACTATATAAAGAAATCGGCGTTTGCAGAAGATGTGGTCTGTATAAAACTGCTACCAGAGCAGTTCCAGGAGAAGGCCCCGAAGATGCCCGTATACTGTTTATTGGAGAAGGCCCGGGGCGGAATGAAGACCTCCAAGGTCGTCCTTTCGTGGGAGCCGCGGGCAAATTTCTGGATCAGCTTATCAATTCCATTGGTTTGAAGCGCGAACAGGTCTACATTACCAACGTTGTAAAACATCGCCCCCCGGAAAACAGAGATCCCTTACCTTCCGAAATTTCCGCTTGCAGCATCTGGTTGGACCGTCAGATTGAGTTAATTAATCCCAGGATAATAGTTACCCTCGGTCGTCATTCCATGGCCAGATATTTTCCCAACAAGTCCATCAGCAAAATCCACGGCACTTATGAGAAACGCAACGGGATTTTTTACTTTGCCATGTACCACCCGGCAGCCGCATTGCATCAGGAAAGATTGCGGCAGGAAATCGAAAGGGACATGCTGAAGATCGGGGAACTGCTGGTTGATTTGAG
This sequence comes from Dehalococcoidales bacterium, assembly GCA_028718465.1. The sequence continues at coordinate 6,323 of JAQULX010000048.1, forward strand.
AGACCCGCCCAAAGAGAATGAAAAGCCACAGCAATTAAATTTGTTTTAGGAAATTATGTCAAAAGCAAAACTAAAAGTTATTCCACTCGGTGGATTAAGTGAAATCGGCAAGAATATGATGCTGATGGAGTACGAAAACGACATCATCATCATCGATGCCGGTCTGATGTTCCCCAGGGAAGATATGCTGGGGGTCGATCTGGTAATCCCGGACTTCTCCTACCTGGTGGAGAGAAAGCAGAAAATCAAGGGAATCATAATTACACACGGGCACGAGGACCATACCGGCGCTTTGCCCTATGTCCTGAACCAGGTGGGCAGTGTGCCCATCTACAGCACCAAACTTACTCAGGGCCTGATATCCGTTAAATTGAAAGAGGGCAAGGCCTACGGAGGCGCCAAACTCAAGACCGTCCCCACCGGGATGCCGGTAACGCTGGGGAAGTTTAAAATTGAATTTTTCCATGTCTGCCACAGCATTCCGGACTCGGTCGGCATCATTATTCATACGCCGGTCGGCACCATAGTCCACAGCGGCGATTTCAAACTCGATTATACGCCGGTAGATGGCCAACCGACCGATCTTTCGCGGCTCTCCCAGCTGGGAGCGCAGGGAGTCTTGCTGCTTCTCTCTGACTCCACCTACGCCGAACTGCCCGGGTATACTCCTTCGGAAAGAGTGGTCGGGGAAACCTTTGACCGCATCATGTCAAATGCCAAAGGCAGGGTCATCGTTACTACCTTCGCTTCCCTGATATCGCGGGTCCAGCAGGTTATCGATGCCGCCGTTAAATATCAGCGCCGATGTTTTATTGTTGGGAGGAGTATGAACGAAACGGTAAAAATGGCGCTGGATCTGGGCTATCTGAATGTGCCGGACGGCGTGCTGGGCAGGCTGGATGAAGCCCGAGGACTGCCGAACAACAAGGTGGTGTTTATTACAACCGGCAGCCAGGGGGAGCCCACTTCCGCCCTGGTGCGCATGGCCAACCAGGACCACAGCCAGGTCCATGTGCAACGCGGGGACACGGTCATACTATCAGCTACCCCTATCCCCGGGAATGAAGCTCTGGTCAACCGCACACTGGATAATCTGTTTAAACGCGGGGCCCAGGTTGTATATGACAAACTGGCGCAGGTCCATGTACACGGGCATGCCAGCCAGGAAGAATTGAAACTGCTGTTGAACCTGGTTAAACCCAAATTCTTCATGCCGGTCCACGGCGAATACCGTCATCTGAGCTTGCATGCCAAACTGGCGGAAGCCGTGGGCATCCCGAAATCCAATACCTTTGTTATGGAAGATGGGGATATCCTGGAGTTGACTCAACAGTCGGCGAAAATCTCCGGCAAGGTCAAAGCAGATAATGTGTATGTTGACGGCCTTAGCGTGGGCGATATCGGCAATGTGGTCCTGCACGACCGCAGGCTGCTCTCTCGCGACGGCATAGCCTTTGTCGTCATTGCCATCAATCAGGAGACCGGCCACCTGGTAGGCCGGCCTGATATCGTTTCCCGCGGTTTTGTAGATAACAAGGGAGCGCGGGATATGATAGAGCAGGGTTGCGACCATCTGGCTGACACTCTGAACCATCAGACCCGTCTCACGGACTGCGGTGCAGTGACTGCCGCGGTCAAGGACACCCTCAGCGGATTCTTCTACGAAAAGTTTCGCCGCCGGCCTATTATCATCCCGGTACTGGTAAAAGTCTAGACCTGTTAAAGCAAGAACTGCCGGGGCTTACTAAAATCATAGTTCAGCCCCCTTGCTTGTTAAGACTGTAAGGTATATTATTTTACCTGAAGATGAAGAGAGGCAAGTCTCATAACAGGTCGAAATGGCGGCGGTTCCTGATTTTTACGGGCGCCTGCCTGCTGATTATAGCCATTTGCGCCGGATTGATTTACCTGTACCGGGATAGCATCTTCTCCTTTATGACCGGTACAGCCATCGGCATAACCCGGATGTTTGGCTGGGGGCTGATACTGCTTGTCCTGGGTATCCTGACTCTGGCGGTAGTCATCATAACCAGTCCGGTGCTGCTGGCGCGCTACTGGAATAAATGGATCGGCGCTTTTCTCTTGTTTGCCGCCCTCTGGGGCATCCTGGCCTTTTTCCCCGGAAGAGGCTATCTGGCTGACGCAAGCCTGGGAGGCCGGGTCGGCCAGAGTATTATCGGGCCGTCCGTACCTATTGGTATTTTAGTCGTGCTGGCCCTGGTAATTATCGGCACCTTTTTTGTGGCGCCGAGGGGGTTTGCCTATTCCGTCGCTGCGGCCTGCTCCTGGATAGCTTCGCGTTTTAAAAGGGAACCGGCGCCTGTCTCCATTCCCTTGCCTGAGCCGCAGATCGGCCTCAGCAGAACTGCCGCTTCCGGAGAAGAAAAAGACCTGAAGGCTACTACTTTCCCCAGATACAATCCTCCGGCCTCGTTACCCAAACAGGGCGAGGTCGATAAAGGGTCTAAAAGCTGGTTATGGAAGCGTTTTCATTCTGAGCAGGAACCTCCGGTCCCCGGGTCAGCATCGGCCTCATCAGGTCTTTTACCGGCAGCACCCCCGGTCACTATTTCCGGAGCAGGAGCCGGTACGGGAGAAGAACCTGCCGGGGCGGAAGGAGAATCCCCGGAAAAAGCCGCTGCGGGGAATGCGCTTGATCAAGCAGAAAAGCCGGCCGGTGCGCCGGGGTCTGCCGGCCATTCCAAGGATATGAAACAGGTCGCCCAGGAAGTCTGGAAAAAATACGGCGAAGGGGATGCTCAGCTTACCGCCGATGGATGGAAACTGCCGCCGGTGGACATTCTTGATAATGCGCCGGATGTCGAGTTCAGCCCGGCGGACAATCTAAAGAAAGCCAAATTGATCGAAGAAGCCCTGACCAGCTACGGCGTTGAAGGCAAAGTGATCCAGATAAATGTGGGTCCGACGGTAACCCAGTTCGGCATCGAGCCGGGTTGGGACAGAAAGCTCAAGGAAGTCAAAGAGAAGGATAAAAACGGGGATGTCCAGGTTAGAATCGAAGAGGTCTCCAAGACCCGGGTCAAGGTAGACCGGATTACTTCTCTGGCGAACGATCTGGCGCTGACGCTGGCCGCCCCCAGCCTTCGTATCGAAGCTCCCGTGCCCGGCAAGTCGGTGGTGGGGATCGAAGTCCCCAATACCACTATCGGTGTTGTCACTCTGCGAGGAGTCGTTGAGTCGAACGTATTTCAGAAAATGCAGGCCAAGACCAAGCTGGCGGTGGGGCTGGGGAAGGGGGCCGGCGGAGAGTCAGTAGTCGGCGATCTGACCAAAATGCCCCATTTGCTTATCGCCGGGGCTACCGGCAGCGGTAAAACAGTCTGTATTCATGCCATCATCTGCTGTTTCCTTCTCCATAATACTCCCAGGGACGTCCGGTTTATCATGATCGATCCCAAGAGGGTGGAACTGACTTCATACAACAGCCTGCCGCATCTGGCGACGTCAGTGATTGTCGATACCAAGAAGGCTCTGGGAGCTTTACGCTGGTTGACCCAGGAAATGGACAAGCGTTACCAGACCATGGCTGCTGCCCGGGCCCGCAACATAGAAGCTTATAATAAAGCCCGGCCGAACGAAAAGCTGCCCTACCTGGTGCTGGTTATAGATGAGCTGGCGGACTTGATGATGACCGCCGGGGAAGAGGTAGAACAGCACCTGTGCCGCCTGGCCCAACTGGCCCGCGCGGTAGGCATCCATCTGATCGTGGCAACGCAGAGACCTTCAGTGGATGTAGTGACCGGCCTTATCAAGTCCAACTTCCCTACCCGCATCAGCTTCGCAGTGACTTCCCAGGTGGACTCGCGCACCATACTGGACAGCGGCGGCGCGGAAAAGCTGCTGGGAAAAGGCGACATGCTGTATATGCCTACGGAAGCTTCCAAGCCCAAACGTTTGCAGGGCTGTTTCCTTTCCGATGCGGAGATAGAGCGGCTGGTCTATTTCTGGAATAACCAGAGGAAGGAAACGGCTTCCCAGTTGAATATGGAAGACATAATGGCCGCCGAAGTGGCTAAAGCCGACAGGCCGCCGGAAGACCCGCTTCTGGGAGAAGCCCGTCAACTGGCTCAAGAGCACGGAAATGTCTCCGCCTCTTTTTTGCAAAGACACCTCCGCATAGGCTATCCCCGGGCTGCCCGACTCATGGAGCAGTTGGGGAGTGAGGATGATGAATCAGAGGAAGATGATCTGGAAGAAGAGGAATCGCGCTCTTCTCGCCCGATTTAATAAAATTCCCCCTCAGTTGCGGCCCGCATCTTCTTCCGCAGGACTTAAAGCAGGACTTATTCTCAAATCCTCTGCCGCCTGCTTTCGCGCGAACTCTTTTATCTGTGGAATGATGAGTACCAGCATCAAGCAGAATGCCAGGAAATCAGCTACGGGAAAAGCCATCCAGATGCCGTCCAGATGCCAGAAGTGGCCCAGGATGAATAACGAAGGGATCAGGAATAATATCGAACGGGAAGTGGAAGTAATAAACGACTTGGTAGCCTTGCCGATTGCCACAAAGACCATTGAACCGACCATGATGAATCCGACCAGGTACATAAAAAAGAAAGCCAGCCTGGCGGCGTGGGAACCCTGCGCAATGAGTTCGGGATCACTGGTAAAAATCCGGATGAGGGGTGAAGGAGCAAAATAGACGACAAAGAAAGTCAGCAGGCCGATTACCATAACGGATGTAATTCCGATCTTCAGTCCTTTGATTACCCGGTCAAAACGATTGGCTCCATAGTTATAACCCAGAATCGGCTGGAGACCCTGACCGATGACTATTCCCGGCATCGTGGCAAACATCATTATCCGGCCCAGGACGCCTATTACTGACAAAGCCATATCGCTGCCGTAGTTTTCCAGCATCCTGTTCACCATTATATTGGAAACGCTGTTAGTAAGAGTCAATGCCAGCAGTGAGACCCCTATCGCCATGATTTGCCTGAAAATGCTTATATCGGGGATCAGATTGCGCAGCCTGATTTTCAGATAGCTGCGTCCGCTTAAATAATAGCTGATAAAAAATATCGTCGATACCATCTGGGATATTACCGTCCCGATAGCGGCGCCGCGCACACCCATGCCCATCGATATGATGAATACCGCATCCAGTATGATGTTCAATACTGCCCCGATCACCATTGCGATCATGGGGATACGGGAGTTACCCTGGGCGATCGTCAGGCTGGTGGCGGCGACTGTAAAATTATTAAAGATCATCCCGGCGAAAATAATTTCCATGTAGTCCCTGGCATAAGGGAGTACATTTTCCGAAGCTCCCGCCAATCCAAGCCAGTAATCGGGATTGGACAGGCCG
>JAQULX010000049.1 GCA_028718465.1 Dehalococcoidales bacterium
TCCGCTCCGGCTTCTTCTGAAGCCTGACGCCGTATTTTGGAGATGTCACAGGCAATTACTTTGGCCTTGCCTCTCTTCTTAAGAAAAGCTACTGCCCCAATACCGGTAATATCCTGTCCCAGGACTGCCACCAGCTTTTCGGCCTCCGCCCTTCTGGCCAAAGCATCTCCGAGACTTAAATGGTCGATTAAAGCCAGATCACGATAGTCCATTTCCTGAGGCAGCTTCATAGCACTCATGCGGGTAACAAAGGGAATGGCCAGATATTCCGCAAAGGCCCCATGAATGGCCTTACCGATTTCATTCTCACCGCCACGGGTACAGCGCCAGTAATCCTTTTGTTTACAGGCCTCACAGCGGTAACAGGGTCGATAGACAGGCTCAGTGAAGATCCTGTCTCCCACGTTGAAATCGGTTACCTGAGGGCCGCCCTCCACAATCTCCCCGCTAAACTCATGGCCCCGGGCCAGGCCGACTCCCCGGCCACCCTCCGGCCAGTGCTTCCACGCCGGCAGGTCCAGGATATCGCAGACCCCGCAAGCCCTGACTTTGACTACCACACCCTCAGAATTAGCCCTGGGGCGTTCTATTTCTTGCAGCCGGATATCACCCGGACCGTAGTAAATGGCTGCCTTCATAGTCTCCATGTTTCAATTAGCCTCCTGCGAACTGTATTTACCTATAATTTAAAGAGTATCCGGACTTATTCTAATCCAGTTATGAAGAAACTGGAAGGCTTGCTTTAAAGATGCTTTCCTGAAGCCGTGCCATAACACCGCCAACCTCTCACTCTGGAAGGATAAAATGAAACAGACATCGAAAGATAGCATCTGGAGTATGGCAGTTGTAGCCGGGATATTGGGAGGTTTGTATTGGTTTTTTAGATGGATACCAGATCAGATTAGAGGAATTGCCTATTGGATTGACACTTCCATTCAATCTGTCGTGGAAGGAGGAGTTGGTGAAAAAACCATTACCATTCTCATCGGTATATTTGTTCTGTTTATTTTTACACTATGGTGGTTTACTGCTAAAAATAAGCCTTATAAATTAACTATTCCTATAAATACTATCTTTATCATCTGAAATTTTAGCTTCTAGAGCTCGGCGAACATAATTTGGCCAATCTAACTGCTCCTTCAGGAAAGCAATTAATTGGTTGATCCATTTGCTGACTGGTTCGCTAGAAAGAAAGCTTTCAACTTCTGTATATTCCTTACCCCCAACGGTAATGCCATGTAGAGAATCCAATTTAGAATAAATGACATCGAGTTCTCCGAAGTGTTCTAAGAATCCCCAAACCTCAAAAATAAATCTAGCTTCTTTTCCTTTAATCCCAAACATTACTCCAACTGCCAGGAATTGATTTACCTGGTTTCCGTTAATATCTTTTCCATTTGGGAAGCGTTCAGCAATACGATTGGATAAAGCCTGTTGTATGGGAAAAGTTCTTCCTATCCTTTCATTATCCAGATAAACGATTTCCGCTTCGACAGGTAAAAATGAGATACGACCATTATCACTTACAGCGACAAGGGTGTTATCATTTTCAGTATCACCGACAACCATCACCGGTGCTCTGGTCTGAGCATTTAATGGTATGATGTGCATTGTAGGGTCAAAGTCATCTATATTTAACTTATCGTTCATCTCTTACTCCTTTGCGCGCTGGTTTGTTCCAATAAGGTAATCGGTGTTTTAGGAGGGATTATTAAAGAGCTCTATATATTTCTCGCCGATGCCCGACACGTACCACGGTAACAAGTTTTTCGTTATCATCGATGGCATAAACAATCCGGTAATCACCTTGCCGTATCCGCCATAAACCCGTACTCTTAACTTTCTCAATCCCTCTTGGTCTCGGCATTTGCGCCAGGCTTTTAATAGCCTCGATGACAGCCTGAAAATCAGACTTCGGCAGTTTATCCAGAGACTTTTGAGCCTGACGCCTTAAATCAACTCTATACATTATTCGGCTTTCTCGGAACCATCCTGTCTTGATACAAGATAATTCTCCAGAGACACCGTACCTTCAGAATTTGCCAGGGAAGCCAGCCCTTCAGAAGCATCGATTTCGTCCTCCAGCCTGGCGATTATGGCCTCAATCAGCCATTCTCTCATGGTCTTGCCCTTCAAAGCGGCAAAGGCTTTAACCCGATTGCGCAGCTCAGGGTCAATATCCAGATAATATTTCGTCTTTTTCACTGTTTTTGGCATCTCGTCATCCTCCCCAATACCATATACATGGTTATTATGGTATATATGTTAAGGAAAGTCAATACCTATATGACTATTTACTCTTAAATAGCTGACTATATATTTCACCCGTTTTGGCCCTCGAAAACAAAGCATCGTAGCTCCAAACAGGTAGCCCTGGTAATTTTTAGCTTCTAATACATTATGTCTTGTTGATAGGTTATTTAGGGTGTATAATTGGCCTAAGCGATTTGGCTTATCTAAGCTGTCAATTTCAATGATAAACCACTCAAACATAAGGAATGCTTAAATGAAAGACTCGAAAAAATCAAAGCGTGCTCAAATGGGCTTGGGAGATGCTCTTTTTGGAACTCGCCTGGATGAAGCAAGGAACAGTATGCAGAAACCCAAGTCTGGGGCGGATTTATTTATCGTTGATAATAGTGACGCAGAGTGGAAAGTAAAGCAATACCTCAGCGAATGGTGTGATATTTCCCGAAGCTTTGATATCGCTACCGGCTATTTTGAAATTGGGGCTTTGTTGGCTCTGGACGGCCAGTGGCAAAAGCTGGAAAGCCTTAGAATCCTTATGGGAGATGAAGTATCCAGACGGACAAAAAAGGCTCTCCTTGATGGTATTGAAGCAGCTAAAAAATTCTTAGACAATAGCCTGGAGAATGAGAAGGAGAAAAATGACTTTCTGAAAGGCGTCCCAGCTATCGTAGATGCCATTAAGAATAAGAAAATCCAATGTAAGATTTACACTAAAGATAAATTCCATGCCAAGGCATATATCACACATGGCAAACTTTCCGTAGTTGGCTCCAGTGCCCTGGTTGGGTCCAGCAATTTTACCTTTCCAGGGTTAACTACCAATGTGGAATTAAATATCCAAATACGCAGGGAAGTCGAAATCCTCCAGGAGTGGTATGAAAAATACTGGAAAGGTGCGGAGGATATCAGTGAAGAAATCCTCAAAGTAATTGAACGCCATATTCATGAATATTCTCCATTTGAAGTTTATGCCAAATCTCTTCAAGAATTTTTCCGCGGCCATGAGATGACTGTCAGTGAGTGGGAAAAGACCCAATCGCTTATCTATCCCAAACTGGACCAATATCAAAAAGAAGGTTACCAGGCGTTAATCAAGATAATTAGCCAATATAATGGGGCTTTCCTGTGCGACGGCGTGGGCCTGGGTAAAACTTTTATTGGTATGATGGTTATCGAGCGTCTGATACATGACCGCAACCGGGTTTTACTTCTGGTGCCTAAGGCTGCCCGAGGCCCGGTTTGGGATAAACACCTGAAACGGTATCTCCCCAACTTAAAAGGAGATTACAGTAATCTGGCAGTTTACAATCACACTGATCTACTCCGCGAAGGAGAGTATCCGGAAAGGCTCGAACGCCTTAAAGAAATGACAGATGTAATTGTTATTGATGAAGGCCATCATTTCCGAAATCCGGGCATGAAGAATAAGACTCATTACTGGAAATTAATGAATATCTGTAAAGAGAAAAAAGTCATTTTCTTAACGGCTACTCCTATCAATAACAGCCTGCGTGATTTACAGCATATGATTGAGTTGTTTTCCCAACGTGAGGCCGGTTATTTTAAATCCGCCCCGCTGGGGCTCTATTCTCTGCCGGGACATTTTCAGAAATTGGAAAATGACCTGAAAAAAATAATGGCTGATAAGTTAGTGCAAGATAATGGTTTGACCGATACAGATCAGGTAGAAGCTCAAAAAGTGTTACTAAATGATAACCTTTTCCGGGCGCTGGTGGTCCAGCGCAGCCGCGCCTATGTTAGAAAAAGCCAGGAACAGCATGGCGGCAAGGAAGTCATATTTCCTATCCGGGAGGCTCCGCGGATAGCGTCTTATTCCATCAAAAAGACTTATGACAAACTATTGGAAATGGTAGAAAAGGCTTTCAACAAGCGAATCCCTCTGTTCTCCCTGGCAATGTATTATCCTTTAGCTTATTCAAAGATACCTATCGACAGCAGCGATAAGGATACCGCCTTTGATGTCAACCGCCAGAAGCAGTTGGTGAGACTGATCAGGATCCTGTTCTTAAAGCGGTTTGAGAGTTCTGCTTTTGCCTTTGAAATGTCCTGTCAGGATTTATTGCTTAAGATGCTGACCTTTGCGACTAAAAATAGTCTGACAAACGACGAGAAAAAACACCTGGAACGCTGGAAAGTCCGTAATGCTGAATTAATCAACTATGTTCAGGCCAAGCAATTGGAAATGTTCGGTGAGAAACCGGATGAAGAAAATGAGGATATTATTACCCCGGAAATGCTTGAGGATATTGAAGAACTTCCTCGCGACCAATATCGGGTAGATGAAATCCTGACTGAGACCCGGGATGATATGGACCAGCTGGTGGATTTCCTGGAGGAATTAAAAAAGTTCAAACCTTCGAACGATGACAAGCTGAAAGCCTTGACCAAATTATTAAAGACCGACCCCGTCTTATCAAAGCATAAAGTAATTATTTTTAGTGAGTTTATGACCACTGCCCGCTATTTGCGAAGAGAACTGGAAAAGGCCGGGATTACGGGACTGGATGAAGTAGATAGCGCTACTAAGGGTGACAGGGGTGATGTTATTACCCGCTTTTCACCTTACTATAATGAGAAAACCAGTGCAGAGGTGGGGAACAATGAGACCCGCATCCTGATTTCTACGGACGTTCTTTCCGAAGGCTTAAACCTCCAGGATGCTACCCGGCTTATTAATTATGATTTACACTGGAACCCGGTCAGATTGATGCAGAGAATTGGCCGCGTGGATAGAAGGATGAACCCGGAGATTGAAAAACAGATTCTGAACGATCATCCGGAGCAAAAAGATATCCGGGGTAAGGTCATTTACTGGAACTTCCTGCCTCCCGACGACCTGGAAAATCTTCTCCATTTATATAGCAAAGTCTCCGGGAAAACCCTCCGTATCTCCAAGGTATTTGGCGTCCAGGGCAAAAAGTTATTGAAGCCTGACGATGAATATGATGATTTAAGAGATTTCAATCACGAATACGAAGGCACCACCAGCACCATCGAGGAAATGCACCTAGAATACCAGAAACTATTAAAGGAATATCCTGATTTGGAAGAACGAATGAATAGTTTGCCGGGCAGGGTCTTCAGCGGCAAGCAACATCCCGAATCCGGTACTCAGGCAGTTTTCGCCTGTTATTCATTGCCCGCGCCGACCTCTCAGAAAGATTGTGAAACCAATGATGAGCACATCGAATGGACTGAGGAAAGCGGCTACAGCCAGTGGTATCTTTATAATCTGGCAGATGAGAAAATCCTCAATGAGCCGGGCGATATTGTTGATTTTATTCGCAGCAAGCCGGATACCCCACGTTTTCGCTCTATACCGGACACCACACTTTCCGAAATCCGCCAGAAGATAGAGAAAGAAATTAAGGATACCTATCTGAAAAAGGTACAGGCTCCCATTGGAGTAAAGGCTAAACTCAAGACCTGGATGGAATTATCTTAAGGGAGAGACTCATGCCGAAACTTGACTTTGACCAGCTGCGGGCTGTAAACAGTCTTTCTGCTCTGGTCGATTATCTGAGAGATCAATTGTGCTGGCCTATTGGAGATTATGAGCCAGACGATCTGACGTTCGAATGGGCGTCCGACACGCTTCACGTATCTGATAGCAAAGCATCTGTTTTGGCGGGAGGTCAAATCCGCCAACTGCGCAGTATGGTACCAGATCAGCCATGGGGTATTTTTCTGGTGGAGTTTAACGATGACCGCGTGCACAGCGGTCTTTTAAGGGAAATTCTGCGGGGATTGGTAGCTAACCGGCGTCGCGACCCGCATCTGCCTTCATGGCATCATGACAATCTCCTGTTTATTTGTGCGACCCGGGATTACGACCGAATTACACTGGCTCACTTTCGCGGTGAAACGGCGCAAAAGGCGCGTCTCTCCACATTCGGTTGGCAGCGGGAGAACCCTTATATGCGCACACTCGCGGAATTCAATTTGCCAGCTCTTGTCTGGCCCGATAACCCGCAAGATACTGACAAATGGCTGAAGTCCTGGACTGCTGCGTTTGATAAAGAACCAATCACCAAAGATTTCTTCAAACGCTTTGACAAAGCGCTTCTGGCGATTAAAGCTGATCTTGAGACTCTCCAGAACTTCACGTCAGCCGAGGCTTATAGCCGGGCCCAATTGTTATTGGAGCGCATGATCTTTTTATATTTCCTTCAGAACAGGGGTTGGTTAAACCAGCGTCGGGACTACTTAATGGCAGGTTTTACGCCGCATCGTGAACGTCCTGATGCATGCAGCTATTACTCCGAATTTTTGGAGAGGTTGTTCTATACACTGGCAACCGCTCCTGGGACTACCGACGCGTACCGGCTGGAGGGTATCCCATTTCTTAATGGCGGACTATTTAATGACGATGAGTTCCCAGCAGCTTCCTCAAAAGAGAGGAAGAACTTCCCTCCTTTGCTAATTCGTAACACTACCTTTAGTTTCGTTTTTGACCACCTTCTGGAGGCTTTCAATTTCACAGTACGCGAGGACACGCCCCTCGACCAGGACGTGGCTGTCGACCCTGAAATGCTGGGTAAGGTATTTGAGTCGATTATTCTGCATGCTGAAGCAGATTATAACGCACCGGATAAGCGTAAGGCTACCGGCTCTTACTATACTCCACTTATTGTGGTACATTTTATCTGCCGGGAAGCTCTCCTGCAATATCTGACAAAAGAACTTCCTGGATCGGACTGGGAGAAAAAAGTTCGCCTTTTATTTGACCTGGATACCCACGCGGGACTCATGCCAGAAGAAATCATCCAGCTTCGTCAGATTTTCCAACCGACGGACGGACGCCGTTTGTTAAATATACTGGATAGTATCAAAATGTGCGACCCGGCCGTAGGTTCTGGAGCATTCCCGGTCGGCCTTTTACATGAATTAGTCAATCTGCGCCGTACAGCCGAGACTATTGCCAATGGTTTTGTAGACCCCAGCCGACGTGAAGGCACCAACTGGGCCCATCGCACCAAGGCTGAAATAGTCGAGAATTGCCTTTACGGAGGGGATATACAACAACAGGCTATTGAGATATGCCGTTTACGGCTCTGGCTCAGCCTGATTGTAGACTACGACCTTGGATTGGACCCATTTAGCGCTGAACCAGTCCAATTTCGCCGAGCGATTCAGCAAATATCCCAGTTGCCAAACCTGGAAATGAACTTCCGCCGTGGTGATAGTTTGCTGGACTATATTTCCGGTGTGAACGTTCGTGTAGCTCCTGAGAAGAGCGACAGATACCGTGAGGAATATCTTAAAATATACAACCTGGGTCTCAAATTACACCGTGAAAAGAAATCCGGAAATAAACGAGACCTCCGGCTGGAAATACTGCGCAACCGGCTGGACCTGAGCGAACGTGTTCTGAAAGATGAAATCAAAGAGATTACTGATGCCAATTCCCAGTTGACCCTCAGTATCGTTTCCGTGAGTGAGTCCGCGTCAAAGAAGAGACAACAGGTAGAGCAAGAAACAACCCGCTTACAGGAGGCACTAAAAAGAGTTGCCGTAGACAAGAAGAACCTTGAACGACTTGCTGGGCGACCATTTGATGGAAGGTTCTACCCTGAACTTCGCAAGTTGGAAGGGTCAGACTTCGATAGCCCATTCAATTTCTCCTGGCGTCTTGATTTCGCTGATATTTTTCAAGAAGGCAAAAGTGGATTCGATCTCATCCTGGGTAATCCGCCATTTGTTACTGCGCGCAACCCCGAAAAACGCGAACTTTATCGGGAACGCTGGAAGCGAGTTTGTTTTGGGACATTCGGACTTGTTTGCCCATTTTTTGACCTTAGTTTCGGTTTACTCCGTCCAGGAGGTCAATTGGGGTTCATTGTCTCCAATGCTTTTGCCAAGCGCGAATTCGGTAAGCCACTTGTAGAAGACTTCTTCCCGACAGTGGACTTGCAAAAGATTGTCGATTGCTCCGGCTTGATGTTCCCTGGTCATGGTACTCCTACATGGATTGTCTTTGGCCAGCAGGAGAAACCGGCAGAAAATTCGTATATCCGCATTGCCGCCATACTTCCTGGTGGGGGAGACCTGAAGACAATGCCTGAGGAAAGTCCGTTGTGGCAGACTCTAGAAGCAAATCATGACAATCCAGGTTATATCGACACTCGAATCTCTGTGAATGATAGACCGAGAAGTGAAATGGCTCGTTGGCCTTGGAATCTAGATAGCTCATCCGAATCGACTAAACGAGTTATCGGCCCGGGAAGTTTGTGTCTCGGTGATGTCGTTGATGGTGTTGGATATTCAGTCTTGACCAAAAGCGATGATCTGTTTTTTGTACCTCCGCATACTGCTCGAATTTATAAGATAGAAAAGCAATTATTGCAAGTAATAAATGTTGGCGACGAAATTCGTAACTGGGCGTACCAAGATTCTTTCGTAGCGATATTTCCTTATGGCACTGACGTCAGCGTAATTAAAATAAATGAATATCCTAACACCAAGTCCTTTCTGTTACCATTCCGGTCCAAGCTGGAATCTGTTATTACCTTTGGACAAACAAAAAAGGAAGCTGGCAAGCTCTGGTTTGAATATTTTTGTCCTTACGAAGAACGACACAAAATTAAATCTACCATAGTGTTCTCGGATATATCGACTCATAATCATTTTGTTTTATTCGAGTCACATCGTCTTTTCAAAGACACGGCTCCAATGGTTATTTTGAAAAATGCTGAAGACAGGCATTTACTGTCAAGTCTTCTAAACTCTTCTACCGCACTGTTTTGGCTTAAACAGGTGTGTTTTAACAAAGGAACTGGAGAAGACGAGGAGAGAGATAGATTTGAATACGCCGGAGGTAAAGTTCAACAATTGCCCGTCCCTGAAATTATCGTTGAAACAATGCGTGGAAGCCAGAATGAATTAGCTGACCTTCTAAAGGTGCTTTCTCAGCAATGTTGGGAGCGCGGTCACCAATTACCCGCTTTGGCAATGAAAAAGCTCTTTGAGAAGCCTGGGGAAGCCTACTATTATTGGAATTCTTCTCTCCCGGGTTATGTGATCCCGGATCAACGACTGGGTCGTCCATTCCTAACCTCAGCCGAACTGAAAGCGGCCTTCTCTCGCACTTGTAATATCCGCGAAAATCTCCGTAGTGAAATGATATCTTTGCAAGAAGAGATGGACTGGCTGGTATACGCTGTATATGGTTTATTGAAGTCTGATTCACGGGCATTGGGGCGGACCTTAGCTCCAGAACCTATCGCTAGAGAACAACGCCCATATGTATTGTGGGAGAAAGCCTGCCGCGATTTGAAAGCAGCCGTAGCCATGATCCCTGAAGAGTGGAATGAAGAAACAAAGACTCTTTGGCAGGAACGGCTAAAGGTTATTAGCGAAAATGAGCACATCCGCCGCATCGAGCAGCCAGTATATAAACGCCGCTGGGATGAGCAGTGGAAGGTCGGTAACCGCTGGCAGTATGGACAGGTGGCCTATAAAGCCGAACTTTCGGATGCTTTTGACTGGTGGCTTTGCGAGAAAGCCGAGTGGTGGTTGGAGAAGAAATGTAACGGCGGTCCGGTAACACTCCATGAATGGACATCGGCTGTTTGGAAAGACGAGCGTGTCCAGGCTGCTTTGGAGGGTGTCCGCGGTATAGTCGGTCTATCCACTGAAAAAGATGCTTTTGTCCGGCATTTTTCAAACCTGGTCAAGGAGCAAACCGTCCCGGACAATATTCCGATTGCGGTTCCCTGGGATGAAATTAGAGTCAACGTGCCCGCGAGTGCCAAGCGTATCAGGGGTAAGTTGAACGTCCCACGCGAGCGTTTCCGTGTTAATGAAGACGGTGAATATATATGGGCCGGGGTAAAGTAACTTTTCAATCTACTAAATAGGAGGTCAGTATGCCAGCCTATGCCAGGAAAACCACAGTCGATGAGGAGTTCGGTGCGAGACGCTTCCCCTGTGGAGTTGTCAGTTGCGATGGCTGTAACAGCAATCTGGCCGAGAACCCAATAAAAACCGTCTATGTGATTTATACCGATAAGAATCATGTGAAGATTAACTCACCTCACGGTATTTATTGCGAAGATTGCTTTGGAAAGTGGTACTCGAAAGCAAAAATGGTTTAGTACCAATAAAACACTACCAAAATTATTTCGATAAAGGAAAAACTGAATTAATAAGGATTGTAGGAAGTAATAATTGGGTGCTAAATCAATTAGCCAAATAAACTCCAATGTTAATAGCCTGAAATAGTCTTTCAAAAGGAGTGTTTTGATGAATAAAGTAATAGTACACTTATCAGATCTTCATTATCGCTATGGATGGATTGAAGAACAGGGTGTTGTATTAAGCGGTTTTTTTGAGGATTTGGGCACCCAATTAAAAAAAATAAATAACGCCGATTATTATTTGGTATTTTCGGGGGATATCATTCAATCTGGTGATGATTCCGATGGCTATGACGCTTTTTTCAGTTATTTTGATAAGAATTTGACCGAAATCGGGATTCCAGTGAATAACCGAATCTGTGTCCCCGGAAATCATGATGTTTCAACAGAGGTAGTCAGTTTAAATAAAGTTGTTCATGAAGGTGTTATATCTCAGGGGATGGACGAAACAAGTTTTAATGATTATATTTTCAAACCAAATATATTGACGGGAAAATTCCAGAAATATAGCAAATTCGAACAAGCATTTGCAAAGTTTGGTTTATCTAGTTCCAAACTAACAGGAGCAGGATGGAACATTGATGATAACATTGGTATTTATTGTTTAAATACTGCATTGTGTAGTGTCGGCGGTTTGGCAAAAGACCATCAAGTTCATCCTGATAAGGGAAGGTTGGCAATAGATACACGCACACTGCATTCTTGGAACCAACAATGTAAGAGCGCTGTGAAAATACTCGTCATGCATCATTCACTCGACTGGTTAATTCCTTGGTCAAAGCGAGAGCTTGAGACCGTATTACGTAAAGATTTCGCTTTATGTCTTTCCGGTCATGTACACGATCAAGACGTATTTCATTCAATTAACAAAGGTACCCGTCTTATTCAGTGTTCAGCGCCGCCATTGTTTACAAAAAAAACTGATGAATTAGGATACTCATTTATTACTATTAGCCCAAATTTAGGAGTGATTGATATAACTTATAGACAGTGGACTAAACATCAAAGTTTTGTTGTAGGAGGGAGTTTCTCCAATTCTGATGATGGAAGAGTGAGGTGGACCCCGTTGTCTGGACAGGGATCAATTAAAGTTAAGGTGTGATCCTGCCATCCCATTCATACATGTAGCTCTTTGGTTATGTTTCCCGGATTGTAGCATATGTTCTTTAACAACTTCAA
>JAQULX010000050.1 GCA_028718465.1 Dehalococcoidales bacterium
GCTAATGATTGGGATAAATTGGCGACCCTGACACCCAGACCTCCGGCCTGAGAATATACATCCGGACCTTCAAAAGACAAGATCACAAAAATCGTATTATCTGCTGTAATACTGTTTCTTACCATTCATACTCTCCATAATCAATGTTCAACGGCCGTGACTACAAATAGTCTCTAAGCTTGACGCTGTTGCTGGGGTGACGGAGGGTGCTTAAAGCCTTGCATTCAATCTGCCGAACGCGTTCGCGAGTAACCCCCAGTTCCGAACTAACCTCCTCCAGAGTGCGGCTGTATCCGTCATCCAGGCCGAAGCGGAGTTCGAGTACTCTTCTTTCGCGGGTGGGGAGGGAATCGAGAGTGTCTCTAAGCTGTTCACGAAGCATTACTTCAGCCAGTTGCTCCTCGGGGCGGGGAATGGACTGGTCTTCAATGCAATCGCTGAGCTGGTCGTCCTCTTCTCCGATAGGAGTCTCTAATGAAATAGGTTCGCGAGAAATGGCGGCCAGGAGCCATTCGACTTTTTCAGTAGTGATATTGGTTTCTCCTGCCAGTTCTTTGTTGGTGGGTTTGCGACCGTACTGCTGGGAAAACCTTTGCCGGGCCTGGGCCAATTTCCGGATAGTGTCCACTACATGCACGGGTAATCTTACAGTCCGCGAATGATCGGCTATAGCGCGGCTGATGGCCTGTCGTATCCACCAGGTGGCGTAGGTGCTGAATTTAAAATTTCTTCGGTGATCGAATTTCTTGACCGTGCGTATCAGTCCGAAGTTACCCTCCTGGATCAAATCCGGAAGAGATAGCCCTCTGCCAGTGTATTTCTTGGCGACACTAACTACCAGGCGAAGATTAGCGACTATCAGATGTTCGCCTGCTTCCCTGGCCCTGTCTTTGATTTGCTGGAAATAACAAGCTATTTGCGGTTCCTGATCAACCAGATTTCTCCGGAACTCGATTGATTTAGCCTGCCTGATAAAAGCATGTAAAGAAGTGCTCTTCCCGACTTCACCAATCAATGGCCAGCAGATAAGCTGGATATCCAGTGACAACTGGACAAGCGCTCTCGAGGTTTGTTCAGGATTCACGCCTGTAATGCCGGATATGGCGTTGACCAACTGAGGATCGATATAACCGTCGATATTGTGGATTAATTTGGGATTGCCGGCCCGGCTCACTATCGTTTCACTGTCAGGAATTTCAAAATGTCGGCACAGAGCTTCAAAAAGGGTGCTTTGCCGACAAAAACCATCCAGCAGCGCCAAAAAAGTATCAACGGCAGACGGCTCACGGTCCAACATGTGAGCCACTTCCTGCTCTATATGAGAAAGATATTTCTCCTGTTCGATAATACTTCCCAGCCTTTTCTCCTCTGGTCCGGTGAGCATCGGCGTTCGCCGTGTTTCAGATAAATAGAGATGTACCAGATTCTCCGAGGTATCTATTTCATCCGGCAAGCGGGCTGCTTCTTCTGCCCAACGCGTTTCAGGTTCGCTGTTATCGGAGTCCTTACGGAAGACCATTTCCACCGGTTCATCTTCTGCATATGCTGTTTTCACTCCAGGGCTTTTTTTCGTTGATGTTTTCACTACTCTTCATCCCCTTTGTTTTATATTTGGTAATGATGGAATTCCGCTGTGATATAAAAGTAGTGCCCAAGACTCAGAAGAACTCCTTCTCAACCCGTTCCCCTCATCCCCACATCGCTTCTCTGCTTGGGCACTAACACTAATTCTATAATTATGGGTCCTGGATGTAATCCGCCAGTATGCGGAATTTACTGTACGTATGCCACGATCAATAAACGGAGACTATCCCATGAATTTTAGGGATTTTAATGGAACTCAATAAGTTCTTTTCGCAGCCTGTACTAGGTATATCCCCCTAATTTGAAGTTCTTCAGTATTACTTAAATATATCAATCGTCAAAAATATACCGATAATGACAGGAACAGGTATTCGACAAAGCCTGTTAGTTGTGGTATATAAGAAAAAAGAGACTGTTTCAGGATGGATATTTTTAAGGGTGAATGATGGAAGAAAAAATTAAGGTATTGGTTGCGGATGACCATCCTGCATTTCGTGAGGGACTTTGCCGACTGTTAAAGGATGAAAACGACCTGGAAGTAGTCGCTATGCCGGAGGATGGGGAGGAGGCGGTAGAATCAGCCAAAAAGCTTCAGCCGGATGTGGCTATTATCGATATTTCTATGCCTAAACTCAACGGCATCGAGGCGGCCAAACAGATCAGGGTCGCTTCGCCTTTAACTGCGATTCTTATGGTCAGTGCCTACAGCTATCCTTCATATGTATTGGCCGCTCTTCGCGCCGGCGCGGCGGGATATTTATTAAAGAACGCTCCTCTGCATGAGCTTATCAGCGCCGTCCGTCTGGTCCATTCAGGGGAAGGCGTTTTCGATCTCAAAGCTACAGGCAAGATATTACGGCGCCTGGCCACTGATAAAGTGGAGAAGCGGAAAGACCTGGAAGAGTTGCATCCCCGGGAGCTGCAGGTACTCAATCTGGCGGCTAAGGGAGTGGGTAATAAAGAGATAGCCAACCAGTTGGGTATAAGCGAACGCACAGTCCAGACTCATCTGGTCAACATATTCAGGAAGCTGCGCGTCAGTTCCCGTACCGAGGCCGTTTTGCATGCGCTTAAAGAAGGATGGTTGACGCTGGACGATCTGCCCAATAAAGATGAGACTGCCGGCTAAACCTGCCCTGATCACCCGGCGTTTCTCTTTGCGGCGCAGGCCGGTATTCAGTAAGGGTCGTCATCCGGGATGCCGGCTCTCATATCGCAGTGCGGAGCACGTTTTGTCGGAATGGGTTTTGGGTTTAATTTAGAAAAGGTAGTCTGATGTTTATTATAGTACCCTTTTGAGGCTCGCTGCGAATGGTGAAATAGCCTCCATGCAGGCGAGCCCTTTCTTCCATTCCAATAAGCCCCAGCTTTCCCTGAACTGCCAGTTCGCTTAGTCTCTCCGGTAATTTGAAGCCCTGTCCGTTATCACTGATCGTCAGCTTGACATAATTATTACGGTAAGATAAATGGATATCGACATTCTTAGCCAGGCTGTATTTTGTTATATTATTCAGGGCTTCCTGGGTTATCCGGAAAATGGTTATTTCCATATCCGAGGAGAGGAGCTTTTCTTTACCGCTGACTTTCAGACCGGCGCTGATACCTTTCTGCGAAAGGTCGTCGGTCAGGGTCTCCAGAGCCGCAGTAAGGCCCAGATAGTCCAGCACACCGGGCCTTAAATCGTAGCTGAACCGGCGTACCTCCTCGATAACTCCATTGATTTTTTCTCTCAGATAGGCGAGGTCTTGCAGCGTGCTTTGCGGGTCCTGCTCTTTTGATTGAATAATCGCCTCTGTAGCCAGACATAAGGCTGCCAGAGACTGTACCGTTTCTTCATGCAGCTCCTGGGCTATCCGTTTTCGTTCTTCTTCCTGGGCTCTGGTAATCTGCATGATATAATAATCCATATTCTCTCTCAGTCGCCTGGATTCTGTTATATCATTCCATGTCTGGAGATAATATTTGGGTTCATCATCGTCTATCAGTATTGTCGATGTCTCAACCCAGAAATAATCGCCGTTCTTCTTCCGGAAACGTTTTTCCTGCTTGCCTTTCCTGTTACACAGGTCTTTCAGGAAAGATTCCTTGATCCTTCTGGTATCCTGAGTCCACCATGGATAGGGCGCTTTGAGTCCGATTGTTTTATCAGCGGAAAATCCGGTTAATTTTTCAAAGGCGGGGTTAATATAGGCAATTGATGTATCAGGGTTAATGACAAATATCGGGTTTGGAGAATGCTGCAGTAAGCGGGCATTGAATTTTTCACTTTTCTTTAATTCCCTTTCTGCGTTTTTCCGCTCGGTAATATCAAAAGCTGCCCCGATAACCCCGGTAATTTGCTCGGATGAATCTCTTAAGGCTTCGATTGCGGATTGGAATATCCGTCCCTGCCATTCAAAATCAAATGTCTGAGGAAAGCCTTCAAGAGCGCTGACATGGGCTTTTAAAAAAGCATCAGGGTTTCTGAGGCTAAAATATTCAGCCACACCAATGCCCGCGCAGCCGGCCGGGTTATTGCCTTGTACAGAGATGCCGGCTCCTGAAATTGAGGTCAATTGAAAGTTTGTGTTGGTGGTCCATAATATATAGGGCGTCTGTTCCAGTATCAAGCTTAATTGGGTCTTGCTTTTCTTGAGGTCCTCTTCCATTTTCTTACGTTCGGTAATATTACGCACCAGCCAGAGAAAACCAATTGTCTCATTCTGAAAATTACATTGACGCGAGATACTGAGAGAGGCGTAAAACGGCTCGCTGTCCTGCGGATGCAAAAATAACTCGAATTGTTGCGATCCTTCAAACCAGTTTAGCTGTAGTCCGAAGTCATGTTGTTTTATATCGGGTATTAGAGTGGTGATAGGCTTACCGATTAGACTGCTTTGCGTTGTGGCAAGCAGTGTCAGAATGGTCTGGTTGGCTTCCTTAATGATTCCATTGGTATCGGTTACCAGGTATCCGTCAGGCGCAAAATTAAAGAACTCCCAGTAATGCTGATAGCCGATCTCGAGGGTCTGGTATGCGAAAAGCAGTTCGCTAACACGGCGTTTTAGAGCGACATCACTGGATTTTAATTCCTCTACGATCTCAACGAGTTTCTGGACGGTGAGGTGAAGTTGCTCACGAAGCCCCAGAGGATCGCTTTCAGGGTGTTGCAGAGTTGATAATTGTTGTATTAAAGTCTCGAATTTCCGCTCGAGATTCCTTTCCATTTTTTAGCCTTTGGTTTTATCTCTTGAGACCGGTGAATGTTTTTCGTTCTGAAATGTTCTGGCGGCTATGGGGGAGCTTCAGAGTATACGTCAAGCAACAACTTTACATATTGTTGCATTATATTTTCGTTTATTAAAGTATGATTAACTATAATATTACAGGTATATTATACTCATGAATCAATACGTATAAGTGCCTATTGGGGACAGCAAAAATGCTTAGTGGCGGTCTGGCTGTTAACAGTTACAAGTTGAAGCAATTAATAACTACCCCCCAATATATAACGTTTTTGAGGTTGGTCTGGTTAGGTGAGTTATTCACTCTTAATGACAATCGGTATTCTATTGAGATATTGACGGGTTATGCCAGGGTTCATCTTTTTATATATTATACATGAAAGTCCTGGGGTCTTTTAAGTCTACAATGTTTCAGAAAAAATGAAAAAGCTCTTAGGACAGTATTGTTTTACTCATTCATTAGTGCTATAAATATTACAGGTTAATTACGAGGAGAAAGCACATGTGGGATAAAATTATCGTTCCTATGGATGGTTCCACAACAGCCGAGGTGGCGTTACCCTATGCTATCGAATTTGCCGCTAGAAGCGGTGCGGAGCTTGTTTTGCTGTTTGTCAAAGAGCCGAATGATTATCGGTCTGATCATATTATCAATGCGTATCTGACGACTCTGGCGCAAAGGACCAAGGAAGAAGTCCAGCAATATTCGAAAGAGACCGGAGTAAATGAAATCAAGACCAGGGGGGAAATTTTAACCGGCAATCCGGCAGATGAAATACTGGCTTTCGCGGAAAAAAACCCCAATAGCAAAATCCTGATGGCGACTCACGGCCAGTCCGGTATCGGTACGCGCTGGGCTTTAGGCAGTGTGGCAGATAAAGTAGCCAGGGCTACTACTGTGCCGATTACCCTTATCAGGGCTAAACGCGACCGGGCTGCAATACGTCCGAAGGGCATGCTGAAATCGATCCTGGCTCCTGTTGATGGATCGAAGCTGGCAGAGGCTACTCTACCGTATGTCAGGGATATGGCCCTTCAATCACAAGCCGAAGTGGTGTTCTTGCAGGTCCTGGAGAAGAAACTGGTAACCCACAAAATGATTGAGGTCCCTGTTCCCGAAGAAACACGCCAGGCGGCGAAAGAATACCTGGAAAGGCTGGTTAATGATTTTAAAAAAGCCGGCGTATCAGCCAGATATGAAATAGAGGAAACCAGGGGAGATGTGGCAGGAGAGATTGTCGAATACACGGAAAAGAAAAAAGTCGATTTAGTGATTATGGCTACCCATGGTTTTACCGGCCTCCGGCGCTGGGTTATGGGAAGCGTTACCAGCAAAGTTATCCGGGAAGGCAATTCCCCGATTATGCTGGTGAGGCCTACAGGCGGATATAAAGATTAAAAACTGATTTACATTATCACAAAGGCGGGCTATGTTCCCGCCTTTGTTTATTGCTTTAAAGATATAATCAAGAGACTATCTGGCGCGATAATAGGGTTTCCGTTTTTCGGTAAATGCCCGAAGCCCTTCATAAAAGTCCTCGGTGCCTTTGAGATATGTCTCCAGGGCGTCTTCGAGTTCAAGGCCTTCATCGAAGGTGATCTGGGTTCCCTTGATCATGGCTTCCTTTGCAGCGCGGACTGCCAGGGGAGCCGCATTGCACATCACCTGTGCCCATTCTTTAGCCGTTGAGGAGAGCTTGTTTTTAGGAACAACACGGTTGATCAGTCCCATGCGGTATGCCTCTTTGGCATCAATTTTTTTGCCTGTTAGTAGAAGTTCCGCAGCCTGGCACCAGGAAATCTGACGCGGTAATCTCTGGGTGCCTCCCCAGGCGGGTATCAGGCCAAGGGTAACTTCAGGAGAACCGAACGCGGCATTGTCCGCAGCGATGCGGATATCACAGGAAAGTACAATTTCCAGGCCTCCGCCCAGGGCGAGTCCGTTGATAGCGGCCACTAAAGGTTTTGTAATATCCAGGCCCCGCATCAGCGTGGGAGGCAGCGGCTGAGCCCGGTCCTGGTAGTGGTTCATGGATAGCGTACTCCGGATATCAATGCCTGAACAAAAAGCTTCTTCACCAGCCCCCGTAATGATTCCGGCCCAGATATTGGGATCATCCCTGAAATCTATCAAGGCTTCATGGAACTCCTGCAAGGTGGGGATATCCAGCGCGTTCATTACATGCGGGCGGTTCAGGACGAAGATAGCTATATTACCCTCTTTACTATAGTCAATACCCATAAAACCCTCCCATCCGGAAAAATGCGGAAATTGCCATACTGATCGAGGCGACCAGAAGTGCTAATTTCATGATATTTTAGCAGTCGATAAACCGAGCGTCAAGAAAAAGGGGTGTTTAGGGAACCTGTATCAAGTTACAGGGACAGCAGGTTCTAATTAGTCAAAGTGTCAGCGGTTATATAAATTCGGTCAGATGGAATTCAGACAAAGCCGTCTCGAGCCGCTATAAGAAGCACAAGGGCTGATTCATTTAAAAGATTTCATTCAATACCACTTTACAGCCACTTATTGTAAAATACCCATATTGGGCACACGAGGAACGGTAATAATATCAAATTGCTAATATCATCCAATCCAAGACCGGCGAATTCAATATATGAATAAACTAAAGAAAAACATTTTTACTCCAACGGGCGCTGCCAAGCTTTCGCTAGCTGTGGTAGTCAGCTTGATCATTCTGAAGGTAATCGTTTCTATTATTTCCAACAGCATCAGTATTACTGCGCAGGCGGCAGATAGCCTTCTGGACCTTTTCTCTATCGGAATTGCCTATTTTGCGGTCAGGATGTCAGTGGCTCCGGCCGATGAAAAACATCCATTCGGGCATGGCAAACTGGAAGGCCTGTCAGCCCTGGTCCAGGCAATCATGGTACTGGGCGCTGGTGCCTATATTATCTTTTCAGCCATCCAGCGGATTATAAATAACACTCCTATCGAGCCTGATGGAGGTATAGCTGTGATGGTGATTTCTATCGTGGCCAGCTTCCTTTTATCCCGGCATTTACTCCGGGTAGCAAAAACCTCTGGTTCTATGGCCATTGAAGCATCAGCCCGCAATATTCGCGCAGATGTTTTTTCTGCGGCCGGGGTTCTTGCCGGGCTGGTGCTGGTACGTCTAACCAACCTGGTGGTGCTGGACCCGATTATAGCTCTGATTATGGCTGGTTTCGTCCTTAAAGCGGGCTATGAAGTAATTAAAGGGGCTTTCTCCGAACTCATCGATACGGCCTTACCGCCGGAAGAACAGGATATCATTAGAAAATGTATTCAGGAACATAATACCCAGCTGGTGGATTTTCATGCCATGCGCAGCCGGAAGGCTGGAAACGAGCGCTTCATAGACCTGCACCTGGTAATGCCGCGAAACTTGAGTGTAGAAAAGTCCCATCGAATGTGCGATCACCTGGAGAAAGATATTAAAGAGAAAGTTTCAAATGCCAGTATTGAAATTCATGTCGAGCCTTGCCGGGGCAAAGATTGTATTCACTGTCTGATAAAGGTTTGCGATATACGTCAGCATTAAAAATCTGAATCCATAAGATGAAGTCAATAAAGAACTGTCTCACAATAGTGAATAATTCAAAGACCTGAACCAGGAAATATGGCTGCTACCTTTAACTATTTTTGGAAGATACTTTGCTGCTGCACCGTTTCGAAAGAAGCGGGGCATAATCGTAATTTCTCTTGCATTAAAAAAAGTTCAACTGTAACATTTTTACAGGTATTTCGTTAAACGTAACAGGAAACAAGATTGCTGAACTCAGACAATAACGATTCGAGCTTGAACCAGCAAGTAGAATTGATCGTTGATCGTGCTGCAGGTGGCGATACGGAGGCTTTCGGGAGGCTTTATGATATTTATGCTGACCGGATTTATCGCCATATCTACTACAGGACGAGCAATGCCGATGATGCACGGGATTTAACGCAGGAAGTGTTCATGAAAGCCTGGCAAGTGCTACCTAAATATAAACGCACCAAGACGCCTTTTTTAGGCTGGCTTTTCACTATCAGCCATAACCGGGTAATCGATTATTACCGGACCAAAAAGGACCATGTTTACCTTAACAGTGAAATAGACTGGGGAAATCAGGCTAGTAATCCTGAAAATTTAATGGAATCAGCTTTTGCTCAACAAGAGGTTAGAAAAGCCATATTACAATTACCTGAAGATCAGCAGCAGGTAATATTAATGAGTTTCATAGAAGGATTTGAATACCCGGAAATCGCAGCGGCGTTGAATAAAACTGAAGGCAATATCCGGGTGATGGTACACCGGGGATTAAAAAAAATGCGCCAAATCCTCGGCGAAGCAGAGGCTTAATTTGGAAAAAATTGAAGTCATCTTAACTGAATGTGTAAAGGAGATAAGAACCGGTAAGTCTACCCTGACGGAATGCCTGGAGCGTTACCCTTCCCAACGTCAGGTACTGGAGCCTTTGCTGAGAATTGCGCTTAACATCCAGGAACCTCCGGCATTCAACCTCGATCCAGCATATAAACATTCAGCTAAGGCTCAGTTACTTCAACAAATAAGAGCCAGGAAACCAGTGAAATCCAGATCCTGGATAGACATATTTAGTTTCGGTCTGCCTCGTCAACTGGTTTGGGCAAGGGTGGCGGTAATGGCGGTGATTGGCGTGATTATTATTTCCCTGATGGGAGGCAGCACTGCTTATGCTGCACAAAGCAGCCTTCCGGGGGAAGTCCTGTACCCTGTGAAAAAAGGAACGGAAGAAGTCAGATTATGGGCGGCAGGAGATAATGCTGATAAAGCCGAACTGAACATGGCATTTGCCCGGGTCCGCCTTGACGAACTAAACCGGCTGGCCTCCAGAAATTCCAGTCAAACCGAACTGGCGGTTCAGGGGTACCGAAACAACTTACGGGCGGCTGAGAGTAATCTACAGAGCATCACAAATGCCGCTACCCGGGTTAATATGCTGGAAAGATTCTCGCAAAAACTTGGGGACCAGATATCTTATTGTGATCTTTTAGTTGAAGCTACTTATGGTGAAAACTTGTCTATTCGACAAGCTACAGATCTGGCCGTTACGCAACAAATCGATACCTTCACCAATCTGGCCCAACAGGATAACTTGCTAGCTGCACAGGCTAACCTGGATATGATGCAGAACCGGTTGCAACGAGCGCAGGCTAAAGCTATTGAACAGCAATATCAAATAATGCAATCTGTATTGTTCCAGTACCAACAATTTAGTGAATTGGGACAACGGATGCTTCAAAATACGCATAACACTCAAAATCAGACTGCCGAAATTGACAACCTAACCGCTACCAGACTTCAGAGTTATCTGGAAACACTGAGTACCATTTCTCAACAGGTACCACAAGGTTACCAGAGTGAAGTAGAAGCCAGCCAGGCTATGACTATTCAATATCATAACCAGGCTCGTTATGGACACCAGACCCGGGGTGAATCTGAAGGAGAGCCCGGCCAGACACAGGGTTATGGTCCCGGCCCTGGGCCTAACCTCACACCTTCTAATGATGGCAGCAATACAACCCCCGAACCAACTTCATCAGCTATATACCCGACTCCGTCTCCAGGTAATGGAGAAGGATCTGGTGGCAGTGGAGGAAGCGGACCCGGACCTGGCTCCAGTGGAGGCACAGGGACAGGAGGAGATCCAAACTCTAACTCTGACAATATTTCTGGATCTACTGACGGCAGTGGCAAACACTAGCGGATAAGGAAAAATAGTCCGTGCATGTCTATTTCGTCTTTTCATTCAGCAGTTTCTATATATTTGTCTGTCTATCACGCGGTATTCCAGCATTACTTCCGAGCTGTTTACGAGGTAAACCGTCTTTTTATTTTTACAGGTTGGAAATGCTGTTATAAAGAGGAAGCCGCTTAATTAAGCTTCGAAAAAATCAGGGGAATATTTCAAGTTTTAGAAGTGCTAATAAGAGGACAGGTAAAAAGATGAGGGAGTCATTTGACTCCCTCATCGTTCTGTTCTATGGTGAACATCAGGCTTTTCCTTCCTGGTAACGGCCTCAATAATTAACCTGAAACCACCTCTGGTTTATCCCGAGAAGATACGTTTCCTCGTTTTTAACTCTGCGTCTGCTATTAGTCCGTTACGACGTTATTCCGGTATTTTCCGTAATCCCCGGGGCCACCATTACCGTATTTATATTCGTCTCCAACGGGAACACAATCCAGGTTTTGGCAATTATCGCCAGTGCCATCCTGAAGCTGGAGTTTGTCCTGAGCCTGTGTCTGATCGCAGTCACCGTTCGCGGCGAAGGCAGTTCCAGCCAGAGCGACTACGAGTATAGCAGTTAACACCATGGCTAAACCTAAAATCTTAACTATTTTTCTCACTAAAATTCCTCCACAATATTATTTTACCGTTACCTTAGTATGATTAACGAATGAAGTGAGAAATTGTTACAAAATATTTTATTATAAAAATTTTTATAGATCAGTTAAAAGTCAGTACTTGAGATTGAAACTTGAAAAAGAAAATACCATGAATTTCTCTTAAGTAGAAAAGAAGATTACTACATCGACAATTCAGATTTACTAAGTAATCGGAGAAGAATGACTAAAGTACTATGTAAATTGCATACCCTGCTTTTTAAGGCCAGATTAGCTATAAGCCACGAGAAAATATGTGATAGAAGGCTGTTGTAACAAAAAAGAAAAAACTTCGTTAAGCTTTGGTGAAACAAGAAAAAAATAAACCAAGGAGGACAACATGAAACGTATAAAAA
>JAQULX010000051.1 GCA_028718465.1 Dehalococcoidales bacterium
GACAGGGGTGATTGGTTTATCCCGGTATGGAAATCCAATCATCCCTGTTTTTTACCCCCCTTTTTGCGTTTTAACAAAGCGCAACCGTGTCGCATATCAGGCCTCCTTTGATTCTTTTTCTATGGGCGTCTGTGCCGCATCGCCAGACCGGATTTCTTTTCTTTACTGATGCTTGATGATGCAATTTTCCCTGCGTTTTTATCATATTGATATTCTCATAATATTGGGGTATCTTATTTATAGCCCTAAACCAATACCAGGATGAAGCTTGCATGTTCCTGCAGCTCCTCATGATTGAGAAGGGGCCGCCTCCTGGTAGCGGTACTGGTAATAGATAGGCTGAATGACTTGAGGGAGGTGTGAAAATTGGCTAAGCCGGAAGGGTATATTGGCACTCTATCCATTATTTGGGAAAACGGCGAAAGGAATGTCTTGGAAATCTCCCAGGCAAAAGGCTATATCTGGGTCGGCGATCACTTTGTCAGCAGCCGAAATGAAAAATCAATACAGGGCATATTGCGTGAAATCAGTGAAGTAATGGGTAATCCTCCCAAGAGGGTTAAGCAATATACCTGGCTGGAATTGGTTAAGCCGATCAATTATCCCAAATAAGTTTGGAATAAAATCCGACTGTGTTAATAGTCCATTGTCTTATGGGGAAATCTGCGAGAATGGAGGAAATGAACCATGGAAATCAAAGATTATATCTACGCTGAACTGGAACATCTGGACATGGTAACCGGCAGGGTGCTGGAAGGAATAAGCCATGAAGAAGCTCTGTGGCGGCCTGGATCAGGCTGTAACTCAATCGCGCTGATGCTCTTTCATTCGGCCAGATTTGAGGATATGGTCGTTCACACCAGACTCCAGGACAAACAGATGCTCTGGGAAACCGAAGGATGGTATGAGAAATTGAAACTGCCTGTAAATGAAATGGGGCTGGGTTACACCGCTGAGAAGGTGGACTCTTTCTCGGTGCCGGATTTCACCGTACTGCGCGCCTATTCGGAGGCGGTGCGAAAACAGACTATTGCCTGTATCCGAAGCCTGCCCCTGGAGAAACTGGATAATCCGATCAAGCTTCCCTGGGGCGAGTCTACCATCGGGGCGTTGATCGCCTCGATGATCGGACATCAGACTCAGCATGTCGGAGAGATGTCTTATGTGCGGGGGCTCCAGAGAGGAATCAATAAATAACTTACCTTACTATGGTAGCCAGGGCCGGGTCACCCACGGCCTGCGCAAGTAGGTAAGGTGACCGGGGTCAGCTCGGCCGGGGTTCAGCCGGCCATGGCTCATGGTCCTTTGAGGTCATAACTTACTTATGCCGTAATATGAGTAAATAATATTTACAGCCATATCTCTGTTCTATGGAATGCCTCGGCCAGTTCAAAACCCTGGCCCCTGGCGTCTTCCGCCGCTTTTGTTCTCAGGTGCTTGTAGAGTTCAGGGAAATCCCGGTTTCCGATCTGGCTTTTATGGCAGCGCAGGGCTTGAATCTTGATTTCAAATGTCCGGGTTATATCCGACCAGTAGTTGGGGTCATCGGTGCCCCAGGTGAGGACCTCCTTCACTTTATGCGGCTTGTATCCCTGGGCAAACAAGTCAGGGTAGGCCAGGTGGTCGCGTGCAAAAGGATAGACGGCATCCAGCGTAACCTGTCCTGTAATACGATGGTCGCGATGTGAGAGGTATTTCCGGTAAGGATCGGTAGTGGCAACAATGTCCGGTTGATAAGCCCTGATTTGCCGGACAATTTCCTTACGGAATTCAGGGGTATCTTCCAGACTCTGATCGGGAAAACCCAGAAAAATTACATCCAGGGCTCCTACTACCTTTGCCGCTTCGCGCTGTTCCTCCTCGCGGATCTTAATCAGCTTTTCGGGAGCCAGGTCAATATCACTGGTGCCCTTATCGCCGTTGGTGCAAATCACATAGACGACTTTTTTACCTTCCTGTGCCCATCTGGCGACGGTGCCGGCTATGCCGAACTCCGGATCGTCAGCGTGGGGACCTATAACCAGGATATCCGCTTTTGGTGTCATTTAATACTCCCGATTTTCAGGTATTTAATTGTCTGACCCGGTCTTATACCGGGGGGCCTATCTCACCAGGGCTTTGGTTTTCTCAATCAATTTGCCGAATTCCATATCCACCGCCGCCGCTATCTTTTGCCAGCCGTAGTCCATAACGGATTCCCTGATGTGCGAGGCTCTTCCCGCATACAGGTCCGGCTGCGACAAAACAGCTTTTATCTTTTCTGCCAGAAGCAAAGGCTGGTTGTCCGGTAAAACATAGCCGGTCTCTTCCTGCCGGATGATGTTCCGCAAATTGCCAACATCTGTCGCTACTACCGGTGTCCCGCAGGCCAGCGACTCCAGCGGCACCAGGCCGAAACTTTCATAATAAGAGGGGAAGACGCAAACGTCGGCCGCATTATAAAAGTCCGGCAGCCTGTCATATTCTACCAGTCCGGTAAATGAGACGGAATCCCTTAAACCCAGCCGTTCTGCCAGGTTTTTTAAACCGAGGGACTCTCCCGGACGGTTGCCGTCCTCTCCGACAATTATCAGCCTGGGATTGATATCCTTCAAGAGTGAAAGGGCCTGTATTAATTTTTCTGTGCCCTTTAAGCGTTCTATCCGGCCGACAAACAATATTATTTTACCGCCACTCAAGTTCAATTTTTTTCTGGCTGCCGTTTTATCCTGCGGCTGGAATAAATCTAGATTCACTCCGCAGGGGATGACGCTGATCTTTTCCGGTGGAACGTCATAATACCTGTTTAAGGCAGCCCTTTCCTTTTCTGTTGAGGCTATAATACGATGGCAGTACAATGCGATTTGCTTCTCTTTGTCGATTCGAAGGTCCGGCTCATCTTCTCCGATGCCGATGGCATTCTTGACTGCCCCCAGGGTATGGAACATCACCATCTGGGGGATCTCCCACCAGTTCTGTAAATACCAGCCCGCAATACCGGAGATCCAGTAGTGACTGAATACCAAATCGTATTGCAGGCGGTGCTGCTCCCGGAAGCTCTCTATCTTGCAGGCAAAGTCCGGCACATGAGAATAGATTAAAAGCTTATCGATATCCGCCGGCTTCCCGGCCTGGATATGTATCTGCCGCGCACCCGGCGCAATCTGGATTATTTCCGGAGTGACCGGGTCCTGAACGCGGGTATAAATATCCACCGTGTGCCCCGTCTTTATCAGTTCTCTGGTCAATTCCCGGATGTAAATACTCATGCCTCCGGTATCTCCCGTACCCGGCTGACCCAGGGGAGAGCTGTGGACGCTGAGTATTGCAATGTTATAATGATTCACTGGCATTGGTATCTTTCAGAATG
This sequence comes from Dehalococcoidales bacterium, assembly GCA_028718465.1. The sequence continues at coordinate 3,350 of JAQULX010000051.1, forward strand.
AAACGAGACCTGACCGGGTTGCAGAGTGATATGACAGCTATACAGCGGTATCTCTTTTCCACCCAGATAGTATTTATATTGCTCGGCGCCTTTTAAAAAGTCAAATTTGCTTTTTCCCTGCTCGATACTATTTTGAATGCATTTAACCTTGGAGACAATCCCCGCGCTCAATGAACGGTATTCCGGGTCATAAGCGCTATTATAAAGATAAATAATTCCGTTGTAATCGAAGCACATGACCATGGCAACAGGCTTGTTGCCCAGTTCCAGCGATCCGAACTGCATTATCTTGATCTCGGATAAAGATGCCGTCAGGTCCCGGAAGAATGCTTGCATCTCAGCAGTCATGAATTGAGCCTTATCGCCGCGGGATTCCGGAAACAGTTTTAAAAACTGTTCCAGCGCTTCAGGGACCGCGGCAGTACCGGCAAAGGTGCGATATACTGTATCTCCAATTCCCTGAAGATTGCGTATCTTGCGTCTGACCTCGTGCCGCTGCTTCCGGTCCAGCATATTCAGGTAGCCTTCCCAGGTCGATGGCAGTTCGATATCCGAGGAGACGTCTACCTGCTGGTAGTCTACCGGATAACCGCGTTTCCGGGCCAGAGGTATTAGATAATTCACTATGGTGGAGTCCGGCCGTACAGTTTCCAGGTGAAACTCGCGGACACCTTCTCTTATCAAATCATCCAGGATGGCATTATAAAAGTGGTCTTCCAGGCCGGGGGCGATGATGAAGTCCTGATAGTCACAGACGTCTACGCTGCCGATAATGGAGGCAGTCTCATTCCTGATTTGTAATGGCGCAATGCCGCTGATTTGGCCGTCTTTCCGGATGGACCTCAGGTATAGTTCGCCTCCGGAGCCGAAGCGGGGCCACCAGACTTTTAACCAGGCCGGTAAAGTAAACACCAGGCTCCATCTTAATCTGGAATCAGGGTCACTATAAAGGGCAGTCAGACTATCGAAGTCTTCCTGCGTTACCGTCATGTCTTCTCTCAAATGGCTGTCCCCTGGAATCGCTCCTTTTCTCCACATACCGAAAACCTCTAGCGGCGGACCCCCGGTCATTTTATAAAGTATAGCTATAATCGACGTTAATTTGAAGTTCTCAAGAGCCATTATATCATATAGCCTTGGCAGGTTGGCTGGTATTGGCAGGATTTTTCAGCACAGGGGTTTCGGGATAGAGATATAAAAAGGTGGATAAGATAGAGGGAGCGAAGAACCAGGGACTGGTATTATAAATAGCGCAAGAAGTGATTGCTAAAAACAGGGTGTCATGCTGGAAGCCGCTTCAGTATACGACGATTTCAACCCGAAGGTATTTCAAATAGCCGGGAGACTCGGTTATTAATAAATCCAGATGTCGTTGACAGCTAGTGTGAATTGTATTATAAATAAGATATACACAATAAATCATGTAATTGGAGTGGGGAAATATGGGAATGCCGGAAGGGAAAAAATTCTATGGTTCGGTTACGGTCAGTGAAAGGGGGCAGATCGTTATCCCGGCCGAAGCGCGCAAGGACTTCAATATTAATACCGGTAAGAAGATGCTCGTGTTCGGAGATTTGAAGACCGGCCTCTGGATATCTACTTTCGATATACTGATGAAGAATATAGAAGGAGGCACGGAAATCCTCCGGGACCTCGGGTCCCGGATTGAAGAATGCGACCAGGGCTGAGAGATCTGCCCAATATTGAAATAACGAGGTCCATAGATGAGTACAGCGATTCATATAGACGGCATTAAGAAAACAATAGGTCCCCGGGAAATCCTGAAGGGAGTAACCTTTGATGTGGGAACCGGCGACATATTCGGGTATCTCGGGCCTAACGGCGCAGGAAAGACGACTACTATCAGAATACTCCTCGGCCTGCTTCAAGCGGATGCAGGAGAAATCGATATCCTGGGGCAGGACATTCGTCTTGCCAGTACCCGCATGAAGATCGGATTTTCCCTTGATCCTGACGGCCTTTACAACACCATGACCGCCGAGGAAAACCTGCGATATTATGCCGATATTTACTATGTCTCCGATGCCGGAGCGCGCATCAACAAGGTTTTAGAACTGGTGGGGCTGGCCGACCGTTCCGGTGACAGGGTGGGAACTTACTCGAAAGGGATGCGGCAGCGCCTTTCACTGGCGCGCGCCATGGTGCATAATCCGGAAGTGTTGATTCTCGATGAGCCGACGGCCGGGGTCGATCCGACCGGACAAATAGAAATCAGAAATATACTACTGGATATTTCCCGTGTGGAAAAGAAAACCGTTTTCCTGAGTTCTCACAACCTTGATGAGGTGCAGCGTATATGCAACCGCATCGCACTGATCGACCGGGGTCAGATCAAGCTGTACGGTGAACTGAGCGACCTGCGGCAAAGAATGGGGAAAAGCGGCGTTATCGTCGAAGCCAGTGCCGGAGTTACGGAGTCCGTTCTGGAGGAATTGAAAAAACATCCCGAACTCAGTTTTCGCGAATTGAGAGGTATGAGCCTGGTATTCAATTCAGGAGAAGAATCGGCCGGGATCTCCGATATTATCGTGTTCCTCGCCGGACGCGGCGTGAAGATCGAGAAAGTCGGCCGACAGGAAGCCTCGCTGGAAGAGTTGTACGCTGCAATCCTGAAAGAGGTAGAGCAGAAATGAGCTACGTTTCGATGGTCATGAAAGCCACCATTAAAAACAGCCTCAGGCTGCGTTCTGTGGTCATCGTTGCCTTAGCCGTGGTTTTTATCTGCGTCATTGGCGTGGCAGCTATTTTTGCCACTCAATTCATCGGTCCCGGAGTTATTACGGCGGCTCCAGACCGGGCGCATCTGGAAAATTTTCTTGGGCTGGTACTCTTCACCACCAGTTTTTTGTCCATCGGAATACTGGCCAACGTGAATGCTTTTCAATCGCTGATCCGGGAGAAGGCGAGGGGAAATATCCAGTCGCTGCTGGCCACGCCGCTGGCACCCAATGATGTCTGGGTGGGTAAAAGCCTGGCTATCTTTTTGCCGGGATTGATTTTTGCCGCTGTGATGACTATCGCGGCATTCCTGGTCCTCAACTATATTTATTTTGTTCCCGTAACGGGATTTTTGCTGACTCCCTGGATGCTTATCAGCAGCCTGGCGGCGGTCCCGCTGCTCTACCTGGCTTTCATGCTGCTGGTGCACGAGGTGGGACTGGCGGGCAAACCGGCGACTGCTAACGTCATATGCCAGGTATTCCTTCCGGTTATGGTGGCCCTGATGATAAATCTGGCTGTCAGAGGCGCTGTGAATGCCGGTTCATGGCTCTTTACAGTTGTCCTGGTTCTCCTGGCGCTGATAATCGGCATCACCGTGCTGGCGCTCCGCTCCAGGCTCACGACCGAGAGAATTGTCCTATCGTAAACAGGAGGTTGCTGTGAAACGGATGTTTCTGATTCTTCGCCGGGATTTCAAAGAAATGCGTTCGACAACGGCTTTTCGCATTATGATCATCCTGGTAGCCTTTGTCACGGTGGCTGCTTCAGCCGGGGTATCCATCGCACTGCGTTTACAATCCTGGTACGGGATTCAGCAAGCAGTTCCGGCGCTGGACCTGATACTGGGGCTGCTGGCGTATTTTCTGCCGTTTGTGGTCCTTATGGTATTCGTCTGGGCTTTTGCCAGTATTCAGATAAGCAACGAGAAGGTCAACGGCAATCTCGAAAGCATTTTAGCCACGCCGATAAGCCCTAAAACCCTCTGGATGGGAAAATGCCTGGCTATCTTTATGCCGGCATATCTGATCTCAATCATCGCCACGATTATCATGCTTCTGGTAATAACCCTGGCTGCGGTATTACCCGGGTGGGGTATGGTCGTGCTGCCGGCGGCGGCGCTGGCAAACGGATTGATCATAAACCCGCTGCTGTCCTTCGCTCTGCTCGCCTTCATTGTCCTTTTCTCAATTGCCAATAACCCGGATATCGCCACCGCACCGTCGCTTCTGGTTGGATTCGCGCTGATGATCGGAATACCGGTCGGTCTATTGACCGGGGTCATAGACCTCAATTCATGGTCGTTTGCCCTGTGGTACCTGGTGGGGGCGGTGGTGTGCTGGGGGGTGGTACTCTATCTTACCCGGCTGCTGACGCGGCAGAACATCGTCTTATCAAGCAAGGGCAGTTGACAGTTCGTCCTCAACCGGCAGAGACCGGCGGCACCCCTATCCTTTTACCACTCCTAAGGGAACCGCCCGGGCAACTTTACGGGAGATACCGGATTTATGGGCCACCTCTATCACCTCGGACACGTCTTTGTAGGCCTCGGATGACTCTTCGGCGATAGAGTTCAGGCTGCCGGATTTAACCAGGATGCCGCGCATGGTCAGCTTGTAGACTACGTCGCTTCCGCGAAGACCTTTTTTGGCTGCCGAGCGACTTTGTATTCTACCAGCACCATGACAGGTAGAACCGAAGGTCTCCTGCATGGCGGTTTCCGTGCCGACGGCGATGTAGGAGTAGCGACCCATATCTCCGGGGATGAGTACCGGCTGCCCGATATTGCGGTATATAGCCGGGATATCAGCCTGCCCCCTGGCAAAGGCGCGGGTAGCCCCCTTCCGGTGAACACACAGTGCCTGAGTTTTCTCTTCTATAAAGTGGTGCTCGATTTTGGCGATGTTGTGGGCGACATCATAAATTTGCTCCAGACCCAGCTCACGGCGGCTTTTCCCCAGGACTCCGGCAAAAGATTCCCTTACCCAGTGCGTGATACACTGGCGGTTAGCCCAGGCATAATTCGCCGCACAGGCCATGGCAGACAGGTAGTCCCGGCCTTCAGAAGATTGAACGGGAGCGCAGGCTAGCTGACGGTCGGGTAATTCGATCCCGTAACGCTGAACTGTGTTTCCCATGGCGTGGATATAATCATCGCAAACCTGATGGCCCAGTCCTCGGGAGCCTGTGTGGATCAGGACCAGTACCTGGCCGGTTTCCATTATCCCCATAGTCTGGGCAATTTCACGCTCATAGATCTCGTCTACTACCTGGACTTCCAGAAAATGATTTCCGGAGCCCAGGGTACCCAGTTGAGGCAATCCCCGTTTCCTGGCTTTCCGGCTTACCTTATCCGGGTTGGCGCCCTTCAAACAGCCGCACTCCTCGGAAAATATGAGGTCCTCTGCTTCGCCGAAGCCTTTTTCCACCGCCCAGCCGGCCCCCCTGACAAGAACTCTGTCCATCTCTTTTTCACTGATCTTAAGTTTGCCTTCCGATCCCAGACCTGAAGGAACGCTGGAAAAAATGGCATATACCAGGTCTTCTATATGAGGCTTGATTTCTTCCACACTCAGGTTTGTACGTAAAAGGCGGACCCCGCAGTTGATATCGAATCCCACTCCGCCCGGTGAAACTACCCCGTTGTTGACCCGGGTAGCTGCCACACCCCCGATCGGAAAACCGTAGCCCAGGTGTATGTCAGGCATGGCCAGAGAATAACCTACGATGCCGGGGAGAAAACTGACGTTGATAACCTGTTGAAAGGCATGGTCTTCCCAGATTTGATCGAGCATGCTTTCGCTGGCATAGATCAGGCCGGGAACCTGCATGCCTTTTTTGTAATCACTTCGGATTTCCCACCGGTTTTCATCGATTTTTCGGACTATGCCTTTCCAGGGCTTTCCCATATTTACCTTCCTGATTTATATTAATCCGAGATAAATCCGGTTTATCGCCCGGGAATTGTATAGACCTTTTAAATACCAGACAAGACCTGCACCTGATATATCAACATTGACTGATAAAAAGGCTTTATGGTGTATAAGAGATTATAACATGCAGAGCCAGGGCGTCAATATCTTATATCAAATATAGTATCTTCTAATTAGGATGTTTTTCCGGAGGAGGTGAAGGAAATTGCTGTTTGTATTCGGTCTATCCTTGATATTGGTCGCCTGGATTGAGCAGTTCTACCGGTCCTTGATAAAAAGGCATCTTAGCTTCTCCCCGTTCTTTCTGACCGTCTATCTGGTGGGGGTGGCAATTCTGGCTTATGGCAGTTTCGCCCAGGCCGATATTGCTTCCGGAATATTGAATGCGGTAGTAGTGGTACTGGCAATTATTATCCTGATGGCACTGATTATAAGAAAAGGAAAGCCCGGCGCCTTTTAACGCCGGGCTTGTTTTGTATTCCGTATACTATTCATCGAAATTTTGGCTCGTTACAAATAAGCTTATGAAGATACCGGTGGAATGGTGGTACCGGTAGCTTTGGCAATAAGCTTGCCGTTCTGGTTCACGACTGTCATCTCGGAAATCCCGACTCTTCTCCCGCTTCGCAAAACGCGGCCTTCAGCAGTTAGCTCATCGCCGATTGCCGCCGGGGACAGAATGTGAATATTGAATTGAGTTGCCAGACTGGTCATACGCAGGGAGTTGATGGCCAGGGAAAACGCGTAATCCGCTACCGCCATAATGATCGATCCGAACACAACGCCGTTAAAATTAATATAGTCCGGCTGCATTTTCATGCTAACCCTGGCATAACCAGGAGATAGCTCCAGAGTTTTGATTTTCAAGAAAGAGGCAATCGGCTCTCCCTCCATCCGGGCCAGCAGAGTCGCCAGATCTCCTTCGTTATTTGGTTTGGAATCTTGATTCGTCATGGTTTTATCCTCTTTTACACGAACTGGCTTCATTATAGCATAACCTGTGATCCTGAAAAAATGCGGCCATTTAAAGCTTTAACCTGTGATATAATGCTAACATACTGATATTAATATCAGAAAAAGGAGGCGGGTATGTCGATTTATCTTATGCTGACAACTCTAACCGATGCCGGAAGAAGGAGCTTGCAGGAGGACCCTGAAGTACTGAAGGAGCTTAACAAGGAAGTTGAATATCTGGGAGTTAAAGTCCACTGTCAGTACGCTTTATTGGGACAGTATGATTTTGTCAGCATTCTGGAAGCCCCCAATAATGAGACAATTGCCAAACTGGCTATCCGGTTGAGCGCCAGGGGCACTACCCAGACCCTCACTATGGCGGCCATCACCCTGGATAATCTGATCGCCACCCTGAAAGAACAAAAAACACCCTGGTAAGGCCTGTTAATTCATATCACACTTACGTAATACCGGTACTGTACTTCAACCGCAGTTTATTTTTTTCGATCTTCCCGGTAGCGTTACGGGGTACCTTATCGAAGATGATTTTGCGAGGCCTTTTATACCGGGGCAGGACCTGCTCCACGTGGGCTGCAATCTCCTCTTCGGTAAGAGTTTCACCGGGCTTGGGATCGATTACTACGGCTACAATTTCCCCCAGCCTTTTATCGGGTATTCCTATAGCGGCGACATCATAAACTTTAGGGTAGTTGTGAATGGCGTCTTCTATTTCAATAGGAAAGATATTCTCTCCACCGACAATGATAAGGTCCTTTTTCCGGTCAACCAGGTAAACATAGCCATCACTATCGATGCGGGCCATGTCGCCGGTATGGAGCCAGCCGTTTATAATGGTCTTCGCCGTCAGTTCCGGATTCTTGTAGTATTCCTTCATGATCCCGTCGCCCTTGACGCACAGTTCGCCGACCATCCAGGGCGGGATGTTGCGGTTATCATCGGCATGCACTATTTTGAGCTGCCACCAGTTCCCCACCTTCCCCACCGCTCCGGCCTTGAATTCATTATCCAATCCCAGATGCACTGATCCCGGACCGGTAGACTCGCTGAGCCCGTAGTTGTTATCATATGCCATATTCGGGAAATAGTCCCACCAGTGCTGCACCAGGGCCGGCGGAACTGGTTGGGCGCCGATGTGCATTAAACGCCAGGACCTCAGGTTATAGTCTTTCAGCTTTATCTCGCCTTTATCCAGGGCTACCAGTATATCATGCACCCAGGGGACCAGCAGCCACACGATAGTCCCCCTTTCCTTGCTCACGGCTTCGAGGACGTTTTTGGGGCTGAATTCAGTTAAAATCGTACCTTTGCTCCCGGAGATTAGACTGCCGAACCAGTGCATCTTGGCTCCGGTGTGATACAGCGGAGGCAGAATAATAAAATTGTCACGGCGGGTCTGGTGATGGTGGGACTGCTCGACCCTGGCTGCAAAAGACATGTTTTTGTGCGGCAGAAGCACCGGTTTGGGCGAGCCCGTGGTCCCTGAAGTGAAATACAGGCCGCATTCGTCAGCCGGGCCCAGTTTGATATTTACCGGATCATCGCTGGCGCTCGTTAATACATCGT
>JAQULX010000052.1 GCA_028718465.1 Dehalococcoidales bacterium
CTCCCCAGGGTGTCTCGGGCAATTATATGTTTTTGGATATGATTGCCGCTCTCAAATGGGTACAGTCCAACATTGCAGTTTTCGGCGGCGATTCGGAAAATGTCACAATATTCGGCGAATCAGGCGGTGGAGCTAAAGTCACCACTCTGATGGCCTCGCCGCTGGCCGGGGGGCTCTTCCATAAGGCTATCGTGGAAAGTGGGACTGCGGATATAGCGACGCCTCTTAAGGATTTGGAGGACATGGGGGACAAATTCTTCGATAAACTGGGAGTATCGAATAACCCTGATCCTTTGAAAGCCGCCCGCGCCTTGCCCTGGGAGCAGATCAGGGAAGTCGAGCAAGTCCTTGTCGATGAGTTGCATATGTTTGGCCCCGGCGGACTTTGGGATATCGCTCTGGACAGTTGGTTTTTACCGTCAAACCCGGTCGATATTTTCAGTTCCGGACAGCAGTCTGCTGTTCCGTTCATTTTGTTGGCCAATATGGGAGAATTAACTACGGTTCCGGGAGCTTATCTCCTGCCGGCTTATTTGAAACTTTTACCGGGAGCTGCAAAAGCCCATGTTAAAGCTTATGTCTGCATCTTTGACCAGGTACCTTCACATTGGCGAAGGGAAGGGTGTTTTTGCAACCACGCTATGGAACTCCCTTATGTCTTTGGGGATTGGGATAACAGCAGTGGATTCTGGACGACTATTATGGAGCTCGCCGGCCCGGCCGGCGCCAGGTCTCCCGATCCGGGGCTAACGGACGCAGACAGGAAAGTGTCAGAAGCAGTAATGCAGATGTGGGCTCAATTCGCCCGAAATGGGGACCCGAGCGTTCCCGGTCTGATCAGTTGGCCGGCCTGGGATAAGTCTACAGACCAGTATTTGCTGATCGCTGATCCGATTCAGGTGAGGTCCGGATATTCTTGTATTGAACATTGGTGAATAACTGAAAAAGTCCGTAATAAAGCCCTGGTTCACAATTACCGTATTTCGGTAATTGTGAACCAGGGCTTTACTGATTCTTCTGCAGGTCACAGGTTTTTTGATTGGATCTTTATTGACGGGTTCAAAGGCATAGAATACGAATTCAGCCTTTAAAGCAGAAACGCTGCAAAGACTTTAATTCCCTCACTGTGCGCCCATGGCCCGGGAAATCGTAAGAGCATACTCCTTTGCAATGGCAGCCAGGTCATTTAATCTTGACTTGCTTATCCTGGACGTTGGACCGATTATTGAGATAGCAGCTACCACTTTTCTATCCCAATCCCTGATAGGGGCGGCGACCGATCTTAAACCTGACTCGTTTTCTTCATCATCGAATGCAATACCCGTGCACCTGACTTCATTTATGTTTTTTATCAGTTCATTTTTATCGGTAATAGTGTTGCTTGTTCTGGGCAGCAGATTATTGTTATCCAGATATGAAAGGAATTCCTTGTCTGACAGATTGGCCAGGAATATTTTACCCGTGCCTGTGTAGTAAAGACCAGGAGTATCAGTGTCCGGAGTTATATTAAGAATTCTGCCTCTGTTTACTACATCAACAGTGATTGCCACATATCCTCTGCAAATGGCCAAAAGTACGGCTTCATTCACTGTTTGGCTCAGGTCGTTCATGTAAGGCAAAGCTACTGTTCGAATATTAAGCTTGCTTTTTATTACGCCGATATACTCCGATAATTTCGCCGGATGAACCGAATATTTACCTCTTTTTCCTGTTTGTAAGAAGTACCCTCTGTTTACCAGTATGGAGGTTATACGATGAACGGTAGGATAAGAAATACTGGTCTTCTCCGAAACCTGCTTGATACTGAGATCATCTTCAGAACTTAAAAACAATTCGAAGATATCTAAAGCTTTATTTATAGCGTCCAATTTATTTTGTCTTCCTTCTTATCTAATCAGATCGATACGCGGAAGCCAGATCTTTGAATGTTGGACTTAAGATTTATAGATATTAATGGTAACGGTCTCACCTGGCTGGGCGTCTTTGAGCATCGAGAAAGGCCGGGACCTTTCACTGAACCAGAAGAGGGTCATAATGGTCTTCCGGCGGCCCTTCTCCATATCCGCTCCCAGTTTGAGGTCGGTCTCTCCCAGTCCTTCCAGGACCACCTTGACGGTGGTGTCTTCCTCGGCTCCGCTGAGCACCTCAATCGGTTTAAATCTATCAGTGGCATCAAACAGGGACAGCAGGCTCTCCTGGTCCCCGGTCTTGACGGCCTTATTCAGTTTCAACTGGACGCTGCCAAACTTCTCCATCATTTATTCCCCCTTTTGCGGTATTCTTCTCCTGGAATGCCTTATTGGCTGTATCCGGGCCGGCAGGCCCCCCTGCCGCTAGTCGGTCTCCGGCGGCAGCATATAAGTCTGGACCCCCGTCCAGTCGTAGCGGGCCTTGATGGACTCATCCCGGGTAAACATGGACACCATCTCCCAGAGGACGCCGTAGGTGCTGCGGGGATGGACGAAGAAGAAGTAGTTGCCGTTGCCCTTATTGGCGTTGAGGGCGGGTTTGGGATCGACCATGGAAAAGCCGGCCTCTTCCAGCTGGCCGAAGTATTCGTGCAGCCGGTCCCGCATCACATAGCCGGCCAGGTTATGGTACATGCCCTTGACCCCCCGCTTGCGCATCACCTTGTTGATGGGGCCCTCGGGGTTAATGGCCCGGTACAGGTTGAGTCCCTTGCTCTGCTTGAAGCCGAAGCGGACCGGGATAAAGATATTGCCCCGGCCGTCATTGACCTGGCCCGGCTCCAGGGTGAAGATGCTGCCCTGCTCGACCGGTTCCCGGCCCAGGATGGAGGACCAGACCTGGCGGGCCTTGTCGGACTCCTCGACGGTGACGATGGCGGTGGTCAGGACCATCGGGGGACGGAGGACCTCCGCTCCCAGGGGGACCGGCTGGACCTTGCGGGGGGTATCCAGGTAGTCGGTCTGGTCCCAGATCTGCAGCCCGCGGTAGCACTTGGTAGCGAACTGCATGGGGACTCCCTGCTCCCCGGAGCCGTCCAGCCAGAAGACCGCCTCACTCAGTTTCCCGATATAGGTTATCCGCTCGGAGACCGGCAGGCCCTCTTTTTTCAGGCGCAGATAGGTGCTTTCAAATTCGTCCTGGCCCAGTTGAAAGGTCAGGTGATGGATGCCCTCGCCGCCGCTTTGCAGGGTGCGGCCCATTTTCCCCTGGGAGCCCCGGGGGGCCCAGATGCCCACGTTCATGGGCTGGGTCTTCAGGTAGTAGCCGTCGACCAGGTCGTAGCCGTTATTGAGGCCGGTGACCTGCAGGGCTTCATGGATATTATTGGTGCCGAAGAGCTGGATATAGGTAGCCAGAGCGGCCTGGGGGTCTTTTACCAGCAGGTTGATACTGCTCATGTCCATAGGATTAGCCTCCTCAATAAATAATGCTCCGCTTAACACCCCTGACCGGGGGCCGGACTGGTCGATGCCGGGCGGGCGGCGGGTATACGGCTCCCCGGGGTCTCCCTGGCGGAGTCCCCGGGGAGCGGCTGTAACTTAGATAATCTCAGATAACCTGGTTATTGGAAAGCTCCTCGATCTCCGCATCGCTGTATCCCAGCAGTTCGGAGTAGACCTCCTGGTTGGACTGGCCCAGGTAGGGGGCCGGGCTGGAGGCGTCTCCGGGAGAGAGGGAGAGCTTGAAGACCGAGCCGGGGACCTTGACCTTGCCGGAGAGGTCCTGGTTGACCTCGGTGATCATGCCGCGGCTGAGGAGCTGGGGGTCCTGACAGACCTGATCGAAAGTAGGGACTGCCGAGCAGGGCACATCGACCTTCTGGAGGATCGAGGTGATCTCCTCGGTGGTCAGGGTGCTGGTCCAGGCGGCCACGGCCTGATCGATCTGGTCCTTGTACTGGATGCGGATGCTCTGGTTGGCTCCCAGGGTGGGGGAATCGATCATATCCTGGCGGCCCATGGCGGCATACAGGCGGTGGACCTGGGAGAGCACCCCGGCACAGATGATTACCGAGCCGTCTTTGGCGGGGTAGAGATTGCCCGGGGTGGTAATGGGATGGCCGTTGCCCATCCGCTGGGGGACCTTGCCGGAGAGGAAGTAGGTAGGGGAGAACTCAATCGAGGTCAGCATCCAGACACAGTCCTGGAGGGACATATCGACCACCTGGCCCCGGCCGGTGCGCTGGCGGTAAAAGAGGGCGGCCATGATGGCATAGGCGGTATAAAGACCGGTGCCGAAATCGGCAATGGAGACGGCGCACTTGATGGGAGCGCCGCCGGGGGGTCCGGAAACACTGGTCAGGCCGCCCATGGCCTGGGCCACCGGATCGAAGCCGGGATAGTCCCGGCGGGGGCCGGTCTGTCCGTAGGCGGAGATGGAGGCATAGACCAGACGGGGGTTCAGGGCGCACATCTCCCGGCTGCCCAGTCCCAGCTTGTCCATCGTTCCCGGGCTGAAGTTCTCCACCAGGACATCCACCTTCTTTATCAGGTCCAGGCAGATCTGGTGGCCCCGGGGGCTTTTCAGGTCCAGGGTAATGCTCTTCTTGCCCCGGTTGAGGATCACGAAAGTCCCGCTTTCCGCGCCCTCGGTCAGAGGGGCGTCCATCCGGATCACATCTCCGGAGCCGGTCCGTTCCACCTTGATGACCTCGGCGCCGAACTCCCTGAGCAGCATAGTACAATAGGGGCCGGAATAGACGTTGGTCAGGTCCAGCACCCGGATGCCTTCCAGTACACTCTCCATCTCTCTTTCTCCTGCGGTCAATATTTCTGGCGGAAAAGGGATCTCCGGCCGTTTCCTCCGGCAAAGCCAGTCTTCTTGCCGGAGGGCCGGCCCGGGGCCTCATCTGTCGCTGGGGGTGTGCCCGGGGCCGGCCGTCTTACCGGAAATTGGGGGAAAGGCGGTTTAAGCCGCTATTAATTACTTTATGGATTACTTATCGGACTTGAAATCGTCCGGCCGACCCCGGACCTTGCCCCAGTCGGGGGTCCGCTTCTCCAGGAAGGCCTGCATGGACTCGCGCATTTCCGGCCCGCCGAAGTAGCTGGGATTGATCAGGTTGGGCCAGTATTCGATGGTGTGATAGGGCATCAGTTCGGCTTCGCTGTCGAAGCTGGCCTTGACCACCTTGATGCAGGTGGGCACCTTGTCCAGGATCTTCAAACACCACTTGTCCACTTCCTCGTCGAATTTCTCCAGGGGGGCGACGGCGTTGCACAGGCCCCATTCCAGGGCCTGCTGGGCGGAATAGCGTTCGCAGCACAGCCACATCTCGCGGGCCCGCTTCTGGCCGATTACCCGGGCCAGATAGGCCACATCAAAGCCGCTGGCCGGGCTGCCCACCCGGGGTCCCACCTGGCCGAAGATGGCGTTGTCCGCCGCAATGGTCAGGTCGCAATGGTAGGCGTAATGATGGCCGGCCCCGATGGCATAGCCTTTCACCGCGGCAATGACCGGTTTCAGGCAGGCCCGGATTTCCCGGTGGACGTCGGTCATCTGGGAGAAATCATTGGGTTTCTTATCTTCGCTCTCCTGGCCCAGGTCTCCCCCGGCGCAGAAGCATTTGTCCCCGGCCCCGGTCAGGACGATGACCCCGATGGTCTCATCCCGGCTGGCTTCTCTGAGGCAGGCGCACAGCTCATTCATACCGCGGGGGCTGATGAAATTCAGGCCCTTCTTGGTGTTGGCCATGGTGATGCGGGCGATGCCGCCCATATTGAAATATTTCTTCTCGTAGATAGTCTGATCGGTAGTAAAACCTTCAACTTTGGTCCATTCTTTGGTCCAAGCCATTTTTTTCAATTCTCCTTATCTAAATTAAAGTGTCTTGCGTTCCGGCGGGCGGCTCTAGAACATGGTGTAGCCGCTGCTGACGCTGATGGTCTGCCCGGTGATGTAGTTGGACTTGTCGGAAGCCAGGAAGGCCACTGCATTGGCATGGTCGGCCGGCAGGGCCATACGCTTGAAGAGGTAGGTATTGGCAATCTTGTCATGCATTTCCTGAGGCATGGTCATTACCCCGGTATCGGTCGCACCCGGGGAGACGCAGTTGACGTTAACCCCATAGCGGGCCACTTCCTGTGCCAGGGCTTTGGAGAAGGCGATGACCGCGCCCTTGGCGCCGGAATAGACCGTCTGGCCTCGCTGGCCTACCCGGCCGGCATCCGAGGCAATGCTGACGATCTTGCCGTACTTCTTCTCAACCATGTATTCCAGGCAGGAGCGGCTGCAGTAGATGACCCCGTTATAGCAGATGCTGATGACCTTCTGCCAGTAGTCCACATCTTCCTTCATGAAGAAGGACTGTTCCGGCTTGACATAACCGGCATTATTGACCAGGATATCGATCTTGCCCAGCTTGGCGACGACCTCGGCCGCCATCTTCTGGGTGTCGGCGAAGTTGGACACATCGGTCTTGACTGCCATGGCCTGGCGGCCTTTGGCCTCAATCTCCTTGACGACGGCGCCGGCTGTCTCCAGGTTCAGGTCGGCAATGGCGATGTTGGCGCCCAGATCCGCCAGATGGGTGGCAATCCCCTTGCCGATCCCTTGCCCGCCTCCGGTCACGATGGCTACCTTTCCCTCAAATTCCATGTATTACCCTCCTTTTTTTTCTAAATTAGGCTATTGTTTATGGTATTATAATACCATCCAATTATGACACCTTTATTGTCGTGTTATCAGGGTTGTCTTAATAAAAATAAACTATGTCACATCTACGGTTGGTAGCAAAAATCCATAATATGAATAAATAAATTCATAATTTGTAGGTTCATAAAGAATATTACTACAGTTTATAATTACTGTCAATACATTTTCAGGTGTGAATCGAATAAGAAAAAGCTATAATGGAGATACTTGAAAACACTTATGAAAAAATGAAATAGTACCCTTAGCATTATTTAAAGGAGATATATATGGCAGGTGCTTTAGAAGGAATTAGAATTTTAGATTTCACTCATGCTTTGGGAGGGCCGTTTTGTACATTACTGTTGAGAGATCTGGGAGCTGAGGTAATAAAGATTGAGAAGCCTGGAACCGGAGATATAGCAAGGGGCAGAGCTCCCCAGACCAAAGCTAATGAAAGTGGTACTTTTATTATGCTGAACCGGGGAAAAAAGTGTATTACCTTAAACCTGAAATCTCAGAAGGGCCTGAGCATCTGTAAAGAACTGGTAAAAAAGGTAGATGTGGTAGTCGAAAATTTCAGTACCGGAACTATGGAAAAGCTGGGATTGAGCAGTCAGGAACTATGCAGGTTAAATCCCGGTCTGGTATATGCTTCTTTATCCTCCTTCGGACATACCGGCCCCAATAGAAATGAAGCCGGCTATGATCCTATCGCTCAAGCTATGGGCGGATTGGTTACGCTGACAGGTTATGCCAATACTCCTCCGGTAAAAGCAGGGCCTCCTATCGCAGATCTGGGGACAGGCGTATTTGTCGCGCTGGCTATAGTATCAGCTTTGCGCCATAAAGCAAATACAGGTGAAGGGCAAGTTATTGATATTTCAATGCAGGATGCTATCTGGCTTTTTACGGCTATCGAGTTTGCTGCAAATTACTTTATTGAGGGAATCGTGCCTCAGAGATACGGAAATGCTGTACCACACACTACCCCATCTGATCTTTACGCAGCCAAAGACGGCTATGTTTTTATTGCCACTCTGGAAGTGGCGCAAGTAAAAAATCTTTTCAGGGTGATTGGCAGGGAAGACCTGATCAATAGTCCGTTATGCTCAGAACAAAAGGAACGCATTAAATACAGGGAGCAGATTGATTCTTTGATAGAGGAGTGGACCAAATCGAAAACCACGGAGGAGATAATAGGAGCCTTAAAAATGGCGGATGTACCCTGTACCCTGGTCCCAACCTATGACAAGGTATGTAATGATCCTCAGTTGTTAAGTAGAGAGATGATTATTGAAGTGGATCAGCCTCTTTCGGGTAAAGTAAAAACTCCCGGCTCATTATTCAAGCTTTCCAAAACGCCGGGAAATGTTAATTTCCCGGCTCCCCAGTTGGGCGAAAATAACGTTGAGGTCTATTCAGCCATGCTGGGGTACAACGAACAAGAATTAACCAGGCTTAAACACGAAGGGATAATATAATCAACCCGCAGGAGGTTCACCGGACATGAAAAACATCAAGGTTGGCTTTATTGGTCTGGGTGAGATGGGCAAGCCGATGGCCAGGAATTTAATTAAGAATGGTTATAATTTGACCGTATGCGGACACATCAGAAAAGAACCAATCGAGGAGATGAAGTCTCTCGGCGCCATTGTTGCTGGTTCTCCTGAAGAGCTGGCTGAAGCTAATGATGTCGTTGTAGTTATGGTTAGAGATATTCCTCAAACAGAGGAAGTAGTGATGGGAGATGGTTTCTGGAAAGGGAAAGGTATTTGGCAGGGAGCGAAGGAAGGTGCCACAATTGTTCTCTGCAGCACTTTAAACCCCGGTTATTGCAGAAAGCTTGCTGAAGAGGGTAAGAAAAAAGGGGTTCTTGTGCTGGACAGCCCTGTCAGCGGAGGTTTTCCACAGGCAGATGCAGGTACTTTAACTTTCATGGTGGGCGGTGATAAAGACGCCTTTGATCGGTGCCGTCCCATATTTGAGGCTATGGGGAAGATCATTTATTACCTTGGCGGCTCGGGAACAGGACAGGCTATGAAACTGGTGAATAACTATATGATGGTTGTGACCGCTTATGGCACTTCAGAAGCTATTATAATGGGGCTTAAGGCTGGCCTGGGGCTGGAACAGATGCTGGAGATTATCAAAGTCAGTTCGGGAAATAGCGCTGTTATCGGACGCTGGAATATCCTGGCGGAGCATCAGCGGGTATATAGAGTAAAGGCAGGAGAGAAATCGATTTTTAATAAAGATGTTATGCTGGCAGTTGAATTTGCCGACGAGATGGGCGTTAAATCTGATTTCGGGAAACTGGTATTGCAGTCGGACGAGTCCATTCTATTTCCAACATAGTCTGTTCATTAGTGGAGGCCCAGGACAAATATCCGTCTCAGGGGCTTTTATACTGTACTGATAGAGGCCGCCGGTATTGCTGCCGGGATTTCAGGAACATTTCTCAACAAGAGGCTTTGTAGCCTCTGTGAATTATTTTGGATGGTTATTGCACCGTTTTTAGTTATTACTCCCGGAATAAAAGCCACGGCTTTTATTCCGGGAGTAAATATGGCCTGGTTACATCCGCCGGTATTACCGGAGCCCAATATTTACGCTCACTATTCGTTGAAAATTATGAAAATGAGATATTCGGGTAATAGGATAACTAAATATTCAGTACCCGCTTGACAGTATCCTTTAGGGGGGTTTCTTGCCCGATAAGCATATGCAGGTCACCTGACCTCTTTGCCCACTCGCCTGCTGCGACCTGTTTAAAAATAGTAGCTCTCCCGGCAGCCATTGTTTCATTGAAACCTGATTTGATTAAATAGTCTTTTACTTCTTCAAATGATCCCGGTTTATGGACAATTTTTTTATTGGTCAGGTCTGAAAGAATTTGGGCCAGGTCATCGAACGTCCATGGCTGGTTAGAGACAAGATTGTAGGTCTTGTTCTCATGCCCGGTCTGTGTAAGGACAGTGGCATGAGCTAAAGCGAAATCAGTACGGGCAACCGAGTTAATCTTGCCATTGTCTGTATTGGTTATAATAGTGCCTGATTCAATAGATTTGGCCAGGTCCGGGCGGATAAAAACCTCGGTGTAGAGCGTATCCCTCAGAAATGTATATTTTAATCTACTGGCGCGGATAGCCTGCTCCGTTGCCATGTGCAGCAGTGCCGGACCGAATTCGGCGTCCTCGGGGAAAGCCGTACCGGTATAGCAAATATGCTCAACGCCGGCAATTTTTGCCGCTCTGATTGCGTTAGCGTGTTGCACCATGCGCAAGGTTTCATCAAAAGCGTCCGGACTGGAGATCAGAAGCAGCTTGGGTATCCCGCTGAAAGCCTTGACGAGAGAAGCTTGATCCATATAGTTGCCATAGCGTACCTCTACTCCTTGAGCGGCTAAAGGAGCGGCTTTTTCTGTATTGCGGACTACAGCTACGATTTGATTGGCGGGTAATTTATTCAGAAGATGTTTGACAACCAGACTTCCAAGTTGACCTGTAGCTCCTGTAACAGCAACTGTCATTAATTAATCCTCCTTTTTGATCTACTTTGAACTCTAATCTATTACTTAATCCGCTTGTTGTCAATAACTATCGATTAAGAGTCTTGTTTAATCAGGGTTGGCAAGCCTAAAATATCTTAGCCAGTATATGGAATGACAGCGCATCTCACCAGGGTGCCTGAGTCTGCTTCAGCAAGGTGATTCATAAAATGGTCTTCTTTTATCTCAAACGTGAAATTCCTGATTATTTCCATAATACAGGTCATGATCACATTGTAAATAATCATGTTCAAATCACTATTCAATTTATCTTTAATTATGTGACAATTAAGGTGTCGTAAACGAATGATATTATATTATTATAGTGAGTGGACGTACTATTTAATTAATATCGAACCGCAATAATTTGGGGAGGGAATATAGATGTTAGAAAAACAAAAAACTGCCCTCAATAGCGCAAGTACACAGGGAAAAATCAATGTCTCGGATAAAACCGTGATAAAGACTATGAGCTTGGGGGGAGTACTGGGAGGCGGGACACCCTGTGCTATCGATGTCAAGGACGGCAAGATAGCCAGAGTCAGACCGCTGCACTATGATTGGAAGTACCCTGAAAAAGACTTAAAATTCTGGCAATACAACGTCAGGGGCAAGGTTTTTGAACCATTCAAAAAGTCTTTGCCGGCGCCTTTCATGATGGCCTATAAGAAGCGGACCTATTCTCCCAACCGCGTCATGTACCCGTTAAAGAGGGTGGACTGGGACCCTGAAGGAGAAAGGAATCCGCAGAACCGGGGCAAAAGCAAGTATAAAAGGATCTCCTGGGATGAGGCCGCCGACATCATTGCCAACGAGATAAGGCGGATCCATAAACAATACGGGCCGATGGCCATCATGGCGCAGGGAGACGGTCATGCCGAATCCAAGGCAGTGCCTGCTCCCCACGGCTGCCAGACCTGGCTGCTGCATCAAATGGGTGAATATACCCAGCAAATCCGTAACCCGGACAGCTGGGAAGGATGGGTCTGGGGCGCCATGCATGTCTGGGGCAGCGGTATGATAGGCATGATGGCTCCTAATGACAATGTCTTGAAGGATATTACCGAAAATAGCCAGTTGGTACTTTTCTGGGGCTGTGATCCCGAGACTACCCCCTGGGGATTCAACGGGCAGGCAGCTACCGGCATCTGTTATTACTGGAGGGAGATCGGCATCAAGCAGGTCTACATCTGTCCGGACCTGAACTATGGGGCAGCCGTCCATGCCGATAAATGGATACCGGTATTACCCAATACCGATGCCGCCCTCCAGCTGGCTATCATTTATACCTGGATCACCGAAGGGACCTATGATAAGGAAT
>JAQULX010000053.1 GCA_028718465.1 Dehalococcoidales bacterium
AACTTAAATTACCTGTGGTGGATGTATCAGTGGCTGCCCCCTTGATCCGAATGCTGTGCGAACCGGCAACTGAGGGAGGAACAGAGAAAATGGTGGTCCATTTTCCGCCGGCGTCTGCATTGATGCCGGAGCTTACTTCGGAATCATCAAAAGAAATGGATATCCCTCTCTCGTTGGACGCGAAACCGGTGCCGGTTATAGTAAGGGCGGTCCCCGCAGACCCGCTGGACTGGCTTAACGAGATACCCGGCGTGACAGTATAGGTTATATCGGGAATAGTGGCCGGTTGCGTAATGGAACCCCGTGCGTCTACAATATATTCTCCGGAGCTTAAGTTAGGAACATTGAAAGAAGCGCTCCATGTTCCAGTTTCACTGGCGGTAATGCCTCCGGCGACCTGCGTTCCGCTGAATAAAACCTCAATTCCCTGTTCTCTGGCCGAGAAACCTGAACCGGTCACATTGACTGCCGTCTCCGAAGTGCCGCTGTATTTATTCAGAACAATCCCGGCCCCCACAATAAAATTGACGTTATTGGTATAAGAAGCGGAAGTCTCATCGCCGTAGGCATCAATAATGTGGCTTCCGGTAGCTGACGATGGGACCGTGAAAGAGGTAGTCCAGCCTCCCCTCGAGTTTGCTCTCACCACCTGACCGATCGGTGATCCGTCATAGGTCATGGTGATGCCGGTCTCATCGGCTGCGAAACCCGAACCCTTAACATTGACTATGCCTCCGGCTGGAGCACTGGTCGGATTCAGGGAAAAGCTGGGAATGACATTAAAGTTCTGATCGGGAACAGAGGAAGTAGAAGTGCTGCTTCCTGATGCGTCAAAAATATGGGAACCGGAGGTCGATTCAGGAATGGTGAAAGTAAGGGCCCATGCCCCGGAGCTGTTAGCCCTGATAGTTGAGCCTGTCACCGCACCGTCATAGGTTATCCTGATATCGGACTCATTAGCCGTAAAACCAGTGCCCGTCACGGTGATCGCTGTCCCTACCGCCCCGCTGGTACGGCTAAGGGTGATACCGGTGCCGGCGGCCAATGTAAAAGAGACGTTGTCAACGGATGAAGCCCGGGTGTCGTCTCCATAGGCATCTACCTCATAGCGTCCGGGGGTCAAACCGCCGGGGACCACCAGTTCACATTCCCAACTGCCCCACTCATCCGCGTCGATATCGTCTTCCATGATTTCTCCGTTGAAAGTCACCTCAATCCCTTCCTCATCTTCACGGAATCCTGTTCCCGAGACGGTGATGGCATCTCCCGGTTTCCCGCTTGTCCGCTCAAGAACGATCCCCGGAAGTACCCTGAAATTTTTAGTGATTGTGGGTGAACCTTCTCCGGTGACTGTTATCGTATAGGTTCCGTAAGGGACTTCGGGTATCTCGATATCCACTTCCCAGTCCCCATCATCATCAGCCTCTTCATCCCATTCCTCTTCATCGTCCCCAAAGGTAACCAGGATAGACTCATATTCGTCGTAATCGAAGCCTTCGATGGTTATCTCACTACCGGCAGTCCCGCTGGATTTGCTTAAATCAATGTCTGCGTCCGGACCAGCCAGGACCGGAACAACGTTGGCCAGACATAGCACAAGCTCCAGGACCAGAATTATCGAGATCAACTTTACAATTTTTCGCATATGATTCTAAGCTCCCCTCTTCCCATGAATAACATCCGACCGGTCCGGATGGTTCCGTTCAATCTGTCTGGCCTTCTTGCCGTCATTGTGAGTCGCCGGTTCCCCTCCGGGTGATCTCCACGGCAGCATAAAGGCCACTTATGCCAACCATAATTGAGCTAAAAGTCCGGGCCGGGTAATCTACCTTCGAATGTCACGATTATAACCCAAAAACAGCAGGTTATTCAATGCTGCATACCTTAAGTGTATTTGAAACCCGGCAAACAGGCATCGGCGAAAGGTCTGGTTTTTCCATAGTACTTTCTGCCAGAAGATTATTAATTTATGTCTCGAATTTCGTATCAATTTTATCCTTTTATTTAATTTATGATATGATTGAAAAGAATTACAGGATCCAACAAATACAGATCAGGCTGACTAGCCTGATCTTATAATTGGAGTGATGGGAGTTTATTCTAAATGGGTATACAAATCACCGATACTACTTTGCGTGATGCTCATCAGTCTTTGATTGCTACCAGAATGCGTACTCGGGATATGCTTCCGGTGGCCGAAGAGCTTGACAGCGTTGGTTTTTTCTCCCTGGAAGTCTGGGGCGGAGCTACTTTCGATACCAGCATCCGTTTCCTGAATGAAGACCCCTGGGAGAGGCTTCAGCTTTTACGCGATAAGGTCCGGAACACCCGCTTGCAGATGCTGCTCAGGGGACAAAACCTGGTGGGCTACCGGCATTACCCCGATGATGTGGTAGAAGAGTTCATCCGCCTGGCGGTAAAAAACGGGATCGATGTTTTTCGTGTTTTTGATGCTTTGAACGATGTCCGGAATATGGAATCGGTGATTAAAGCGCTGAAATGGTACCGCGTTCATATTCAGGGCACTATTTGTTATACCGTAAGCCCGGTACACACCATCGCGGGATTCACCAAACTGGCCATGGAACTGGAAAAATTGGGCTGTGACTCGATCTGTATCAAGGATATGGCCGGATTAATCTCGCCCAGGATGGCCGGCGATCTTATCAAGGCCATAAAGGAAGAGGTATTTATTCCGATAGACCTGCATTCTCACTGCTCCAGCGGAATGGCACCCCAGAGCTATTATGCCGCGGCTGAAGCCGGAGCGGACATTCTGGATACGGCCTTTTCCTCTTTCGCCTGGGGCACTTCCCAGCCGCCCACAGAGGGAATGGTGGCATCCCTGAAAGACACTCCTTTTGATACCGGACTGGACCTGCAAAAACTCTACGAGATAGGTGAGCACTTTGCTGCTCTGACAGAAAAATACAGGCCTCTGCTTACATCTGAAGCCGTCCGGCCGAATGTTAATGTACTGCTGCATCAGATTCCGGGAGGGATGTTATCCAACCTGGTAAGTCAGTTGAGGGAACAGAAGGCCCTCGATAAGTTCAGCGAAGTACTGGAAGAAGTCCCCCGTGTCAGGGCTGATCTGGGTTATCCTCCCCTGGTCACGCCGACCAGTCAACTGGTAGGTATCCAGGCGGTCTTGAACGTGCTTACCGGCGAACGCTACAAGAAGGTGACCAAAGAGGTCAAAGATTATTTGATGGGTTATTACGGACGGCCTCCCGCTGAGGTGAATGAGGATATCCGCAAGATGGTTATCGGCGACAATTCACCTGTTGACGTCCGCCCCGCCGAACTGTTAAAACCGGAACTGGAAAAACTACGCGAAGATGGCCACAAACTGGGTATTCTTCACAAAGAAGAAGACCTGATTACCTATGCGCTTTATCCGCAGGTGGCGGTGAAATTTTTACGCGGTGAATTAAAAGAGGAGGAAATCCGACCTTCCCGCAAACCGCAGGCATCTGAAACATCGGCAGCCGAGTTTCCGACTGAGTTTAATGTAGATGTTGACGGAGAAGTATTTAACATAAAAATATCTTCGGTTGTCGGTAAACCCATCGACGTGGAAAGGCCCCGGAAGAAACCGGAGGCGGAGGTCGCTAAAGGTAGCGTGGTCTCTACGATGTCCGGGATGGTGCTGTCAATCAAGGTAAAGGTGGGAGACCGGGTGCAGGAAGGCGACCTGGTAGCCATGATCGAAGCGATGAAAATGCAGAATGAGATACACACGCCTCACAGCGGTGTGGTGAAAGCGATCATGACTTTTGAAGGAGAAGTGATCAACTCGGGAAATGTTTTAATGGTGATAGAGCAAACAGATGATAAATAAAGTCCTGGTAGCTAATAGAGGTGAAATTGCGATCCGCATTATGCGGGCTTGCCGGGAGTTGGGCCTGGCTTCGGTGGCAATATACTCCGACGCCGATAAAGATGCGCTTTTCGCCAAATACGCTAACGAAGCTTATTACATCGGTCCGTCTCCCGCGCCGGAGAGCTACCTTAATATAAAAAAGATTATCCAGATCGCTGGAGAGTGCGGTGCGCAGGCGATTCATCCCGGATACGGCTTTCTGGCTGAGAATCCGAGCTTCGCCTATACCTGTGAGCTGGCTGGCATCAAATTTATTGGGCCCTCCAGTAATGTTATTGCTTTGATGGGCAACAAGGTTGTTGCCAGGGACCAGATGAAAGCTATCAATGTACCGATCGTTCCGGGCTCGGAGGGCAACATTGTCGATCTTGAACAGGCCCGAAAAGTCGCTGGAGAACTGGGTTATCCATTGCTGGTCAAGCCTGTTGCTGGCGGCGGCGGCATTGGAATGGTGATTGCCAATAATGAGCAGGAACTGGAGCAGGGGGTAAGTTCCGCTCGCCGTATTGCTCTCAGTACATTTGGCAGCGGCGACCTCTATATCGAGAAATATCTGATAAATCCCCGGCATATTGAAATACAGGTGCTGGGAGACACTCAAGGTAATGTTATTCACCTGGGTGAAAGAGAATGCTCCATCCAGCGGCGCCATCAGAAACTTATTGAAGAGTCTCCTTCCCCCGCCCTGACCCCCCAGCTGCGGGCTGAGATGGGAGAAATAGCCGTCAGAATTGCCAGGTCGGTTAACTACGAAGGTCCGGGGACCATGGAGTTCCTTTTTTCGGAAGGCCGGTATTATTTTGTCGAGGCCAATACCCGCATTCAGGTGGAACATCCCGTGACGGAAATGGTAACCGGCATCGATATTGTTAAAGAGCAAATTCG
Organism: Dehalococcoidales bacterium; assembly: GCA_028718465.1. The sequence continues at coordinate 4,772 of JAQULX010000053.1, forward strand.
CATCGCCATGGGCTTGCCTTTGAGCATCAATCAAAAGGACGTCGAGATGAACGGCCACGCGATAGAGTGCCGGATCAATGCCGAAGACCCGCTGAATAATTTTGTTCCCTGTCCCGGTAAACTGACCGGCTATCGTTCACCGGGTGGTATCGGGGTCCGGGTAGATAGCGGCGTCTATACCCGGTATACCATATCGTCCTTTTACGATCCCATGATCTCCAAACTGGTAGTTTGGGGCAGAGATAGGGATGAAGCTATCATCAGGATGCGGCGGGCGCTTTATGAGTATATTATTGTTGGCGTCAGGACCAATATTCCTTTCCACAAGGCTGTCATGGAAAACCCGCACTTTATTTCCGGCAGTCTGAGCACACACTTTATTGATGAGGAAAACACGCTTCTGGACGATATGAAGCGCATCATGGCCCGCGAACAACCTCTGGAACAAAAACTATCACAGATCTTCGAGGCGAAGAAAAGAGCAGCCGCAATAGCGGCTGTCGCCGCCATCACCCAGACCTATTCGCAGAAGAATATTTCCACAACAGATGAGTAAGGAAAGGGTTCTGGCATTCTTCTCCCTTTAATTATATGTCCCTGATCAAATGTAGGGGCGGATCCGAGATCCGCCCGCCAAACCATTCTCCCCCTGCTCACTGTAGTCCTCCAGCATGATAACAGAATAGGGTAGTGCTGCCGTATTTCACTGTCACCCTGGAGGAGCCTCACTCCCTTTCCTCTACTCCAGTAAACACGGTTAATTTAATAAAAGTCTAATATAATATTAAATAAGCCACTATTATTTAGGTAAGGGGGAGGAAAATGGCAGGTAAGACGGGACCCAGAACGAAGAAGGCAGAAGCTCCAAAAACGGCAACCAGATCAGCGACGAAAGCAGCAGCGGCAAAAACAGCGGCTGCGAAGAAGCCAACCGGTAGGGCCGCGGCCCGAAAAGTAAGCAAAGGCGATACTCTCACGTGCGAACTGTGCGGGCTGCAATTGATCGTGGATGAAACCGGAGATGTTCTGGCCGGCCGGGAAGTGATTTGCTGTGGTCAGTCGATGAAGGAGAAACCCGGCAGGGCTAAAGCTTCATCCGGCAAAGCCAAAGTCACTGCCAAATAGGCTGAGTTTAATCCGGAGGCCAGGTCCGGCATAAAGTATTTCCCACTCTGAAAAACGGGAATTACCTTACAGGGCTATTTTTTTGACTCCTGCTCCCTGAAGAGCCATAAGAATCATGGCATTGCCATGATTCTTATGGCTATCATGCCGGAGACCTCGTAAGCTTCCTGAACTTCGCCATTGTGAATATCAGAAGGCGTGCGGGTACCCTGTGGTGTCTTCATGATATCACTGGGTGCTCCGAAGCATCCCAGGGTGGGGTGGCCTATCCCTCTCCCGTCCGGACTCGATCCGGAATCTACCCGGTCTCCCTCCATCATTAATCCTTAATCAAAATTCCCTCCCCTTCCCCACCGGGGCATCCATTGCAAAAAAACACTGGAGCATACGCCCCGGAACGTGTTAAACTATTCATAATTCGGAAAAATAATTTTGGAGAAAGGAACTGGAATGACTGCTAGCGAACGATTGGCGCAAAATGTTGTGCAAACCCGTTTTGAATCTCTGGACGAGACAGATGTATATAGAACCAAAATGCGTATTCTGGATGCAATCGGCTGCGCCATAGCCGGGGCAAATGGCTACGGCTGCCGTGAGATGCTGAATCTGGTAAAGCAGTGGGGAGGTGCTCCGGAAAGCACGATTATCAGCCATGGCGGCAAAGCGCCGGCCCACAACGCAGCTATGATGAACAGCCTCATGACCAGATCGTTCGATTTTGAAGCAGTTCAAGCTGAAGGAGATAATAAGACCTGTCCTGCCCATATCAGCGGGACTACCGTTCCTGTTGCGCTGGCTATGGCTGAGCGGGAGGCTGCCAGCGGCAAGGACCTCATCGCTGCTCTGGCAGTTGGCAACGATCTGGCCTCGCGGTTAGGCGTGGCCTCCGGATTTGATTTCAGCCTCGGATGGGACAACACCGGCACCATCAACACTTTCGGCGCTGCTGCCATCGCCTGCAAGTTGTTAAAAATGAACGAAAAACAGGTCTTTAATGCTCTCGGGATCGCGTTAAGCCAGGTAGCCGGAAGCATGGCCGGTGTTTTCGATAAAACGATGGCCTTCAAACTGGCCATCTCACTGGCCTCGAGAAACGGGATTTTCGCGGCTGAACTGGCGAAGCAGGGGTATGCCGGAGTAAATGAACCGTTCCAGGGACCGCGAGGATATTTTGCTCTTTTCTGCCGCGGGGCCTGCAATGTCGATGACCTGACCAGAGGTCTTGGAAAAAAATATTACGCTGACTGCGTCATCAAGCCTTACTCAGCCTGCCGGGCCACTCACCCTTCGATTGACTGCGCTCTGCAAATAGCCGGCAGCTGCGATATCAATCCTGAAGAAATTGAAGAAATCACGGTCCATACCACGCCCGGGACCGCTGCCGGATTCTGCGGTCAGCCATTTACCCTCGGTGAGACTCCCCAGATCGATTGCGCTTTCAGCATCAGGTACACAGTGGCTACCGCCCTCCTGAGAAAGGCGGTCAGACCGGAGTTTTTTACCGAAGAACATATCCGCGACCCGAAAATAAAAACTATTATAGACAAGATCAATATTGTCGGCAGTATTCCCCAGGAAAAAGCGCCGATGACAGATATCCAGGTAAAATTAAAGAGCGGAGAAATGCTTGCCGGGCATACCGATTTCCCCCAAGGGGACTTTTCCCGGACGCCCCTGACCCGGGCGGAAATGGAAAATAAATACCGGTCCAATGTGGCCTTTTCCGGGACAGTATCCATTCAAAACTCCGAAAAGGTCCTCGATATGGTTGAACAACTGGAAGACATAGGCGACGTCAGGGATATATTCAAAATGCTGGTAAAATCGTAGGAAGTTGAATCAAACTGGAGAACCGTGTCCTGCCCGGGGCCTTTTCATTCTTTCAAATCCATACCAGCTTCCGCTGGTATCCGGAAAGGTGTCATGCTGGAGGCCTCTCCCTTTCCCGTCATTCTGGACTCGTTCCAAAATCTACCCGGTCTCCTTCTCCCCCTCCTTAACCTCAACCATTAATCACTCCTCCCTCTTTTCATGCTGAAGGTCCATAATGTTGTCATGCTGGAGGCTTCGACCGGCGAAGCCGAAGCCTCTCCGGGAGGGGTAATGTTTCATTAGAAAATGAAATAACCCTGATTTCCTGCCTAATTTTTTGCATTTTAACCTGAGCTTTTGTACTATGATAAAAATATATGTTGTCCGCTTATCTGTATCCTGAGTTTGATCGAGGGTGCGACCGATGTCTTCAAGAGAGAAAATAACAATCAAGATCAAATCCCAGGGCAAGACTGCCGATAATAAGGCTTTTGAAGCCCCTTCCGGAAATTCTGAACGAGGAGAATCCGCATCTGCGGAAGAAGACCTGTTCCCTGAAGAAGCCCTGCCTGCGGAGAGCCGTTTGCGGGATATCTACAATCGACCTCACCGGTCTCCCCTCCTGCACTGGCTGGCTTTAGTTCTTTCCCTTGTATCGCTGGCTTTACTGATATGGTGGCTGGTCGCCCCGCCGGACAGGGTGCCCGCAGCCTGGTTATGGGCGGATATCGCGCTGAGCATATTTTTCGTCGGTGAGTTTATAACCCGCAGCGGGTTTCACTGGGACCGCTGGGGATATTCGCGCACCCACTTTTTCGACTTCCTGGCGATGGTGCCGGCCCTGGCGCTGGCCTATTTCCAGGTGCCCTTCGCCATTATCGGGATATGGCTGATTCTGATTATGCGGATTATCCGGGTAGTTGACCGGTTGCTGGGAGACGGGTTTATTCAGCGTAATATCTTCGCCCTGATAGATGGCATCGAGGAAGAGATTTCAGACAGGGTGATTTTGCGGACTATGTCACGTGTTCAGGCAGACTTAAGCCGGGGAAAATTTGGGCACGAGTTAGCTGCTGCTCTCGAACGTCACAAAGGCCCGATTCTGGAACGTATCCGCAAGGAACATCCTCAGGAGGGCATCGCAGTCAGTGTGGCGCGTCTGACAGGTCTGGATAAACGACTGGAGCGGGCCGAGGAGCAGATATTTCTTTCTATTATCGAATTCCTGAGAAGCTCCGAACTGGACAAAGCAGCCCGTGAGGCGATTGAATCTACCTTTACGGCCATACAGGAAGAGGTAAAGGTGAAGTCCTGGAAACAAAATCTGGGCTTCCGGAACAATAAACACCGGAGAGGTCACCATCAATATTAGAAGGCGGGCGGGCGAGGAAAAGTTAATTGTCCTTAAACACGATCGGAGGGAAATGGGCGGTCATCTGCTCATCGATCCACCTCAGGCAATCCAGGGGGGAGGCGTAAACCCCGTCGTTGCAGGTGCACAACACTTCGACAAAGCTTAATCCCTTCCCGTCGGCCTGTTTCCGGCAGGCTTTCCTGATATAATCTTTCGTCACCTGGTATTCCTTCGGGGATGTCAGGACACCCCGTGCGCTGTAGCAAACTCCTTGAAAGGAAGCGGCCAGTTCAGCCAGGTGCACCGGATGCCCTCCCCGGAATAGTCTTCTTCCGGTGGGCGCATCGATCAGGGTTATAGGTTCAAGCTGGCCTTCGACCGGCTCATCGTCCGGCGCAGGACGCTGGTCCCGAGGGCCGTAAAAGGAAGTGTTGCAGAGGATAATGGTGAGGTTTTGGCCCCTCATCAGGGTTTTGATAAAGCCGCCGAAATCGAAGCTGAAATCGGACTGTCCCCAGTACCCGGCAATGGCGACCACGATATCAGAGGGATAGTCCAGCCGGGCGGCTGCCGCCATATCCAGGACCTTCTCATCCGGGGCAGCTTTGGTGCCGAAATCCATACCCAGGGCGGAAGATATCGAACAGGGAAGGCCTTCCAGCACCTGTGCCCTGCCGGCGTATTTAAGTTCGTAAATCACCTCTGCCAGGATACGGCCGACGGTGGGATGCTGGCATCCGGCGCAGCCGATCATGGGTGGCTGCTGGGCAAGGTGAGGCGGGCCGGTGATAACGGACTTGCTGTCGTCCGATGTAACGCTTACCTGGATTGCCCAGTGAGGGCACATCTGAACACAAATTCCGCAGCCCTTGCATTTTTCGGGCGCAACAGCTTCAACAATAGCAAACCCGCGCGAGTTATACTTATCTTTACTGAATTGCAGGCAATTCTGGTTGCAAAACCGGACGCAATAACCGCAGCCCTGGCAAAGCCCTTTGTCAATAATGATTTCCGCTTGCTTCATTTTACCCCCACCTTATATATCTTGCATAACATTGCCCGGTTTACCCAACCCCCCACCAGCTCATCGCAGGCCTCCGGATCGTCCTGAGTCAGGATGTTGGCGCTGGACTCCCAGATCCCGAACAGGCCGGGGACCTCGGCAGGCATTTCAGGATACCACCAGCTTGCGTGGCAGTTGACGACATTGGGTGAGAGGCCGTCGGTCACATGCGCCATCTGTTTGATTTTGCCCCGGCGAGTCTCTATATAAACCCAGTCTCCATCCCTGATGCCCAGTTTGCGGGCGGCAGAGGTATGTATATCCATAATGGGATAGGGATGTCTTTCCCGCAGACCGGTATCGAACTGATGAAACTCCGAAAGGTACTGCGGGCCCCCTCTACCCCCGGTGATCAGGATATAAGGATATTCTTCAGCCACCTCCGGCGTGCTCACCGGGCTCTCCGGCGGCTCTTTATAGTACGGCAGTGGATCGTAGCCCAGTTTTTCCAGGACGGTAGAATAGAGTTCGAACTTTCCGGAGTTCGTGGCGAATCCTCTCTTTTCGTATTTCTTATATTCCGATTCGGGACGCAGACCGCCCATTTCGACTAGTTCTTTGAATTTAAGCCCCACCGGCGCAGCCCGGTACCCTATGACCTCCTCGTGGGTTTCCCATGGCCAGTACTCTTTTTGTCCCAGCCTTAGCCCCAGCCCGCGCCAGAAGAAATAGTCGTCTCTTCTTTCTCCAATTGGTTCGATGGCCTTTTCCCCGAAGCAGACGGCGTCCGAGAAGTCTTCCCATGTAGTCATGCAGGAGCGCTCGAAGCAGCTGGCGCTGGGGATGACATAATCAGCCAGTTCGGAGGTGGGTGTAGGAGTCAGTTCCAGACTGACGGAGAGTTCCAGGTTAGGAGAGGTCAGGGCTTCATAGACCAGCCGGGTATTGCCGCTTCTTACCATCAGATTGGCGGCCCAGGTGATTAATGCACGGGGATGATTGGGATCGTTATTAACAATGCTCCGATAAATCAAAGGTT
>JAQULX010000054.1 GCA_028718465.1 Dehalococcoidales bacterium
GGATAGGGCTGTTGAACCCGTACCGCAGGATGACATCAACAAAGGTCAGAGCAACCATGCCGAAAATAATGATTGCGCCGATGGTATTCATCCAGCGGCTAAAAACACCGACATAATCTACAAGGTTAATCGTCCTGTCCAGGATGTTTATGGATTGTACTTCAGTTGTTTTTATCTCCAAGGAATAATGCCCTCCTCCAGCTATAAGCAATCGCCTGTATTAAATATCCGTCCCCCAGGGGTTGGAATTCATTCAGATTTCCAGTTAATCCCCAAAGGGGACGGATGATCAGCGTGTGTTCTGGAGATCAGGATAGACTATTTAAGAGCGTACTCCGGCCCGCCATACTTCTTGGCGAGGTTCAACCACTCATCCAATATTGCTGTCCCCGGCAAGCCCTTCGCATTCAAATCGGATTTAAATTTTTCATGTACCGAATTAGTCAGTTCATTCATCTTGACATAGTCGGCATCAGTAAATTTGAAAAACTCAATGCCAAATTTCTCTGTTGCAACTGATCTCAGGTCTCTGTCGAACCTCAACTGTTGCTGGTCCTGTACCGGGGGTATCTTGGCGGTTTCTTCGTTGATGATCTGCTGGAATTCGGGGGACAGGCTGTTCCAGACATCGAGGTTCATGACACACTGGAATGACCCGCAGCGAACGTTAGTATCAGTGATGAAGGGAGTAACCTCGCCCCAACCGAAGTCGAACAAAGAGGCAAGGGTCAAAGTGGCGCCATCTACAACACCGGTCTGCAAGTTCAAGAAGGTCTCATCAGGCATCATGGATAACGGGGTCATACCCAGGGCGGTCCACATAGCGGCATCCCACGGCCCGGTAGAAAGATACTTCTTGCCCTTCAGGTCGTCAACAGTCCTGACTGCCTTGCCTTTACCCATGCAGGACATATTAGGGAAGGTCGCGGTTCTCCAGAGGAGGTGAGTCCCGGATTTTTCATAGGCCTGGTTCATCTCCGGGAATTTCGTCGCCAGCTCGGTAATATGTTGAGAGACTGCCAGGTCCTTGACATCGTACTTAACAATCGAGGTCACATCCTCAAGAGGGAAAATATTCGGGTACATGGAGGTCATAACCTGGGCCATATCGAAAGTACGGTTGGCGGTATTATCATATGCTTCAAAAAATCCGGATAATTCGCCGCCCCAGTGCTGCTCAAACTTGACCATTCCATTGGTGCGCTGCTCAACAGCGGCAAAGAACGGATCATAGATTTCCGCCCAGCTGCCGCCTTTAGGATCATGAGAGCTGAAGACGATAGTCACTGGTTCGCCGGCAGGTTGGGGCGCAGCAGTAGAAGGCTGAGCCACCGGGGTGGTCGCCGGGGCAGTCGTCGGGGCAGTCGTTTGTCCCTGGGTGCAAGCTCCCAACAGTGACATCATAAGTATTAATACCAGTGCAAAGGCAATAGTGAAAACCATGAATTTCCCGGAACTTTTCTCTTTCAATTTCTTCCTCCTTAAACAATTCAGATATATAACCCGAGCGGATTAATATCATCTTTTCCGGTTTCGTCAATCATCTGCTAAGGCATATTCATTCGTAATTCGTACTAGACCTTAGAAGTATGATTAATTACCCTCCATGCAAGTTTAAAAGGCCAGTGAAAGATATACCGTGTATTAGTATCCGGATAAAGTAAAAGAAATACGGGATTGGTAATATTTATTATTAGGGAGCGCCTGCCGGTATTATTCTAGTTTTTAACCAAATATTTTCCGTGCCGTAATATAGTTTTAATGAGTATGATTCATATTATACACCTTGTGTCAAGTTTCGCAAGGAATCCAATGGCAGGGTGATGGGATATTACTTCGTTAGAATCAGTAACACCCTGAAACGGCGCGTTTGATTTTAGCGTTTCACTGCCTTATAATAGCTTCGGGTGATGTAATGCATATAGTATGTTGTATCAAGCAGGTGCCGGATACTACTCAGGTCAAGATTGATCCGGCAACCAATACTCTAATTCGTGCTGGTGTTGAGTCTATCTGTAACCCCTACGATCTGGTTGCTACCGAAGCAGCGGTTAAGCTGGTTGAAAAGTACGGTGGCAAGGTCACTGTCATTTCCATGGGCATTCCACAGGCTGAAGCGCAGCTGCGCGATTGTCTGGCGATAGGGGCCAGCGAAGCCGTATTATTGTCCGATCGGGCGCTCGCCGGAGCGGACACTCTGGCTACCAGCTATACTCTGGCTTCGGCCATTTCCCGGCTCAGCTCCCAGGACCCGGTCGAGATCGTGATGTGCGGAAAGCAGGCCATCGACGGGGATACGGCACAAACCGGTCCCGGAATCGCTACCCGGCTGGGATACAATCAATTGACCTATGTTTCGGAGGTAATCGGCGTAGATCTGGACAAAAAGCTGATTACCGTCAGGCGGGAGATCGAAGGAGGCAGCCAGATCGTGGAGGCCGGCTTGCCCGTGCTTCTGACGGTGGAGCTGGAACTGGCCGCGCCGCGATATGCCTCATTGCCGGAGTTGGTCCGGTCCATTCGCCAGGAGGTCAAAGTCTGGGGGGCCAAAGAACTGGGCGCCGCCCCGGAAATGCTGGGACTTAAAGGATCGCCGACTTCGGTGAGGACTATATTTGCCCCGCCCCCGCGCAAGGGAGGCCCGGTATTCGACAGCGCTGAAGGCACGGACAAAGCGGTAAACAGCTTCCTGGACACTCTCTTTGAAAAAGAGTCGGCCATATTAGCTGAAGTAATTAATACCGACGGTAAAGTAGAAGATGCCAAAAAATAGTAAAGGGCGAGAAATCGCTGAGATAAATACCAAAAAGTGTTCCGGATGCCAGGCCTGCCTGGGAGAATGTCCGGTAGAAGCCATTGATATCGTGGACGGAATCGCCTTTATCAATGCCGAGAAATGCATCGGCTGCGGTAAATGCGTTATGATATGCCCGGCCGAGGCTGTCATTTTTGATAAGCCGTTGAAGAAAAAACCGGCAGCGGCGCCGGCGGAAGCCAAAGCCGGAACTGGAGATATCGCCGATTACAAAGGAGTGGCGGTTTTCATTGAGACCCGGGACGGCACAGCCGCCGAGGTGTCCTGGGAACTGGCAGGCAAAGCCCGGGAGCTGGCCGGTAAACTGAATTCCCCGGTATACGGCTTTTTATTGGGGGAGAACGTTCAGGACATCGCTCAAGAGGCCATCAGCTATGGCTGCGACCGGGTGTATGTGATGGAAGACCCCATGCTCCGGACCTATGTGTCCAGGATCTACGGCGGCGCTCTGACGCAGCTCTGCCGGTCCGTCAAACCGGAGATATTCCTGATCGGGGCTACTCCTCTGGGGAGAGATCTTTCCAGTGTGGTGGCAACCCAGTTGCCGACCGGCCTCACCGCCGATTGCACCGGTCTGGATATAGACCCCAATGAGAAACTTTTATTGATGACCCGTCCGACTTTCGGCGGTAATATCATGGCTACCATATTATGCCGCAATCACCGGCCGCAGATGAGCACCGTCAGGCCCAAGGTGATGAAAATGCCCAAAAAGGACCCCGCCCGCCGGGGAGAAGTCATTCCGGTAAAGTATGAAGGCTTTGCGGAGATTGTCCCCCGGATTCTGGAAACCATTACCATGGATACTGATGGAGCGGTTGATATCACTCATGCCCCGGTGCTGGTGGTGCTGGGCAAGGGCGCCTGCGACACCCGCTATTTCCCCATGCTGGAGGAGTTCGCCGGTCTGATCGGCGGAACGATCGCCTGCTCGCGGCCGCTGGTGGAATCCGGCTTGCTGCCGTACCTGCGCCAGGTAGGACAGACCGGTAAGACGGTGGCTCCCAAGCTTTACATCGGTATCGGAGTGTCCGGGGCGGTCCAGCATCTGGTGGGGATGCAGGGTTCGGAGAAAGTAATTGCCATCAACGCCGACCGCAATGCGCCGATGGTGCAGATAGCGGATTATTCTATAATCGGAGATTATTTAAAAATAGTTCCGGAGCTTATCCAGGGACTGAAATCTCGTATGCCTGCTCTAAAAACTCAAGAGGCCAAATCATGAAAGAGTCCTTTGATGTCGCGATCGTGGGAGCCGGCCCGGCCGGCGCCTCCGCAGCCTGCCTCCTGGCCGATGCGGGAATTAAAACGATCGTTTTTGAACGCGGTGAATATCCCGGAGCCAAAAACATGTCCGGAGGGGTACTTTACGGGTATAACCTGGGGCAGGTACTGCCGGACTACCTGGAGCGGGGCTGTCCTGTTGAACGGAATATCGTCGAGTCCCGCATCTGGTACCTCTCTCAGGAGGCCGGCTACAGCATTGGTTACCGCGATAATATCTTCGCCGGTGAAAGAAAGTATAACGTTTTCACGGTAGGCCGGGCCAGGTTCGACCGCTGGTTTGCCGAACAGGCGAAAAAGAAAGGCGCCCTGGTGGTGCCGGCCACGGTAGTAACCGACTTATTGAAGGATAGCCAGGGCCGGGTAACCGGAGTCGTCACCAACCGGAAAGACGGAGAGGTCCCGGCTAAGGTAGTCCTGCTGGCGGACGGCGTTAATTCACCTCTGGCAGCCAAAACCGGATTCCGGCCGGAACTGAAGCCGGAACATGTAGCCCTGGCGGTAAAGGAGACCATCGAGCTTCCTCCGGAAGTTATTGACCAGCGTTTTGGAGTTGGGCCTTCCGATGGAGTGACCACCGAGGTCCTCGGGGCCATCACCGGGGGAATGGATGGAGTTGCCATCGTCTATACCAATAAAGGCTCGGTTTCCCTGTCCGTAGGGGCTAATCTGGCTGCTTTTGTCAAAACCAAACTCAAGCCTTACGACCTGATGGAGGCCTACAAACAGCATCCCATGGTAGCGCCCCTGATTGCGGGAGGAAAGCCGATTGAGTACACGGCCCACTGGCTGGCCGAGGGCGGATACAGTACGATCCCCCAACTGGCGGGAGACGGCTATTTGATAGCCGGGGATTCAGCCATGCTGTTCAATGCTTTACACCGGGAAGGCAGCAACCTGGCGATGGCCTCGGGAAGGATGGCGGCTGAGGCGATCAAGCTGGCCCTCAGCCGGAATGATTTTTCCCGGCAGGGTCTCAGCTCCTATGTCAGGAGTATGCAGGAATCTTTCGTGATGAAAGACATGCACAAATACCGCAATTTCCCGGATTTTCTGTTTAACACTCATCAGATCTTTAATGAGCTTCCCCAGGTCGCCCAGCTCGCTGCCCGTGAAATGCTCACCGTCAATGGAGTAAGTAAAAAGGAAAAACAGAAGACCATCATGGCGGGAATCCGCCAGAAAATGGGACTGGTAAAAATCGCCAAAATAGCCTGGAACGGATGGAGGTCGGTCAAATGACAGTCAAAATCGAAGACAAGCTCTTCCTGGACCGTTTCAAGGTAGACGAAGAGAGCCATTTAAAGATCATTGACGGAGAGGTCTGCAAGAATAAATGCCAGACCCAGGCCTGCCTCTATATCTGCCCGGCTTACGTGTACCGCCAGGAAGGCGACCGCATTGCGGTAAACCATGAAGGCTGCCTGGAATGCGGGTCCTGCCGCATCGGCTGCCCCCATTTGAACATTGACTGGCGCTTCCCCAAAGGCGGCTACGGCATCAGCCACAAATTCGGATAGACAGTTCTGTCTATCCGGGCCAGCATGATCCAACCCCTTGTCCATCTGTGCGAAGCAAGGAATCTCTGCCGATAATCTCAGGGCCTTAAAGGCAACCTTAGGTCTTGAATCCCTATTATGAGGTTGTGTCATTGTCATGCTGGAAGCCTGCAATGGGCAGGCTGAAGCATCTCAGAGAGGGGTGGCCCCTATCCCCTTCATTAATCTGTAATCGTCATCCCCTCCCATGGAACATCAGGGGGGTAATAATTCGCTAGAAAATTAAATGACCCCACCAGAACTATTCAGGAATATTTGATTAAGGATTCAATGCTTCAATTTATTCCAGGGGTTGGGAATTATCGCGAAAGAATTGTGCAATCTCTGGCTTGCCGGTTTTGCCTTCGGCAACTGAAACCACCATTTTCTCCAATTTGTCTTCATCAGCGGTAAATTCAATTCCATTCAAAATCAGAAATACAAGAGCGGACACCACGCCAGTCCGCTTATTGCCATCCACAAAAGGATGATTCCGAATTATATGAAACAGGTATGCTGCCGCCATTTCATAAACGTCAGTATGCAGGTATTCTCCCCCAAAACTTGCAGCAGGCATGTAGATAGATGATTTTAGAAGTTCAAGATCCCGGATACCGATATGGCCTCCATATCTTTGTATCTGGTCCTTATGAATTTCAATTACCTCATCGAGAGTGAGAAAAAGAGGCTCTTTCACTCAGCAAGCCTCTTTAGAGCACGCCCGTATTTAGCATTGACCCTTCCCATAGCTTTCTGAACCTGGCTTTTCTGTTTTTCATCTCTAACAGGTGATATTAACAATATTGAACCGTCGGTAGTAATTTCCAGCGGTGTCTTGTCATCAATATTAAGAAGTTCCAGCACTCCTTTATCTATTACCAGAGCCAGACTATTTCCATGGCGTGTTAGCTTTTTCAACATAATTTTATCCCTCCGGTATTACGTTGTATCAACATTGTAATATCTATCCGCCATTTTTTCAATTTTTCCGTTAACATCTTCTGTTCATGATGGCCTATGCATCCTGGAAGCCTGATAATGGTATCATGCTGAGCCTCTTCATCCCCCGTCATTCCGGACGTCGATCCGGAATCTACCCTGTATCCCTCTCCCCATTTAAATTCACTAGAACTTTTATAATTCGCCTATTTTAGTATTTTCGGATTAGTCTCATGAACTATTCCTTAGAGATCAAGAAGACTTTACCCCACATGAATCCGAAGGTAGCAGATGGAGAAGGTAACATGTATCCAGCATTAGCTCGTATCACTACTAGACCTGGCATATACTCCTTCTCCTTGAGCCTGTTGTAACCAATAGGGAATTCACCAACTGGAAAACCATTTGAAAAATACTCGTGAATTTCTTCATCCAAAGTCCTGAACTCATCTGGGGTTAAACCCAGACTGACTGCTTTTTGGGTCTCATCTATATATTCCGCATCTACAATTACCAGATTCTTCTCTAACCCATAGACCGAAGATATTACCGCGCTTGCGGCTTGTACTCCAAGACCATCACTGCCGGCAACCAGGATAATTAGTCCTTCTTTATTCCAGGGACTGGTCACTATCTCAATTAGTCCCTGCTCAACTCCGGGATAATCAGCCGTGATTGGCGGCAGCTTCGCTTTTTTCCTTACTTCATCCAGAATTGTGTTGGAGTCCTGTATACCGATGAGAATAAGGTTAAAATAAGCCTTCTCCTCCTCGATAACTTCATTCTCTTTTTTAATCGATACATTGGCATCGGGAGACATTCTTAAATAAGAGAGGATGTTATCTGCTGCCTGAGTTTCTTCCGGTGAAGCACTTGCGCTCACTACTATTGTAGAATTCCGGGAAAAAGCCTCTGGATACGCATTAAGCTGTGGCTTCCCGAAGATCCCGCTGGCATTTAATGTCAGCATCAACGCAGCCACTAGTAGAAGCACAAGGAATCCTATCATAATTATCCGATAGCGTTTCTTTTTCAAAATTTGATTCCCTCTTAGTGGCTTTAGAGAATCTTACATCTCTCTAACTCGCTACCGCAAGCCTGATATCCAGTAAGCTATCTCAGTATCTTGAAGGCAATCTGAGGTCGTGAATTCTTCTTAAACGTTAATATCCTGTCATGCTGGAAGCCTGCAATGGGCGCTCCGAAGCATCTCAGGGCGGGGTGGCCCCTTTCCTTAATCATTAATGTAACTCCACCCCCACAACCGCCAGCCCCCAGCGCGCCTCTATTGCGTGCAGTCAGGTATCTGCCTCTCTCGTCTTAAAGCCAGCAGGAATTTAACCATCTCGATAATGAAAGCGATACTCGCCGCTGCCATCAAGGAGATCAGGGCGTTCCTGGTTCCGGAATTCAGGAAAGTGCTGCTGAATGTAAAGGGGAATATCTTAAAAACGCTATATATGGCAAATCCACCCAGTCCAACGATAAGGCCCTGCATCAGATGATGAAACCAGCGGGGCCGGTAAAGAAGCAGAATGAAATTACCGATGATGCAGGCGCTCAACGCCAGATTGATCGCCCAGAGGCAGGAAATGAAATACTCGGCCGGGATAAATGAGAGGTTCAGAAAGCGCATATTATTGAAAAAATAAAGCAGCAGTATACTTATAACTATAGCGATATAATAACCCGCCGTGCCTGGCTTCTTGCCGGCTTTCTCCTTTGCGAGGACCGCATCACATACCATCTATTATTTAATCCTTAGTCCATTACTCTGAAAATAGGATTTTCATCCTTTGTTGTTGGACCTGTACAGGTTCATGACCGATTCCAGCGGAATCTGCCACGTACCGTGATACGGGAACTGGAATCCAGCCCGGTTCTTATTTTGTCATTCCAGCCTTCTCATTTGTCATGCCGGCGCAGGCTGGCATCTACCCGGTCCCCTCTCACCTTTAGAATTTTATATATAGAATTTCTTTCGTATTTATTATTTCGTATTTTGAATTTTTCTCTCGATTCTTTAATCTTATTTCTTAATTTTCTCGCCGTCCAGCCTCTCCACTTTTACCGCGCAGAATTTTAGCTCGGGTGTTTTGGAAATGGGATCGCAGGCCGAATTGGTCAGGGCGTTGGTCGGGCTTTCGGCGAAATGGAAATTCATGTAAACGGCGCCCGCCGGGGTATCGGTGGTGACTTTTGCCCTGGCGGTGATCCGCCCGCGCCGGGAGGATACGGCCACCATCTCTTTGTCGGCAATGCCCAGGGCAGCGGCATCCGCCGGATTTATTTCAACCCACTCCTCGCCGAGAAAACAGTTGAGGCCCTTGACCCGGCCGGTCATGGTGCGGGTATGATAGTGGAAAAGCGACCGCCCGGTAATCAGTATCAGCGGATAGCTGCTGTCGGGCAGTTCGGCGGCCGGTCGATAGCTCAAACCCATAAACCTCCCTTTCCCCCGGGTAAATATACGGGTATGCAGGATCGGCGTGCCGGGATGTTCGGGAGTGGGACACGGCCACTGGATCCCCCCTTTTTCCAGGCGCTCATAAGAAATGCCGGCCATGCTGGGAGTGAGGCAGGTCATCTCCTCCCATATTTGCTGAGGATGCGTATAATCAAATCCGCTCCAGCCCATTTTCCGGGCGATCAGGCTGACTATCTCCCAGTCGGGTTTGGCCTCTCCCGGAGGCTCGACCGCTTTTCTGACGCGCTGGACCCGCCGCTCGGTATTGGTAAATGTTCCGTCATCAGCGGCAAAGCCGGCCGCCGGCAGGACCACATGGGCCAGTTTGGCCGTTTCCGTCAAAAAGATATCCTGGACAACGAGGAACTCCAGGTTCTTCAGGGACTGGATGGTATGATTCATGTCCGGTTCGCTGAGGACCGGATCTTCGCCGATCAGGTAGACCGCTTTTAGCTGTCTGTTATAGGCCGCCTGGTACATCTGGGTCAGCATCAGTCCCGGCGCGGGATTCAAAGGCACCCCCCAGGCATCTTCGAATTTCTTTTGCACCTCGGGGTTGTTCACCGGCTGATAGCCGGGGAAAGTGCCGGGCAAAGCCCCCATGTCGCAGGCCCCCTGGACATTGTTCTGCCCTCGAAGGGGATTGACCCCGCTTCCCGGCTTACCGATATTCCCGGTAGCTAAGGCCAGGTTAGCCAGGGACATGACGCCGTCAGTGCCGTGGGTGTGCTCGGTGATGCCCAGGGTATAAAGAATGGCGGCGGGCTTGCTGGTGGCGTAAAGGCGGGCCGCCCGGACTATCTGGTCCGCCGGAACGCCGGTTATTTCTTCCACCCGGGAAAGAGGGAAGTCTTTCAGAGATTCTTTTAGCTCGTCAAAATTCTCACATCTTTCAGCTATAAAGGCTTCATCCTCCAGCCCTTCTTCCAGGATGATGCGTATCATTCCCATGATCAGGGCCACATCGGTGCCGGGATTCAGCCTCAGCCATATATCGGCGTACCGGCAAAGCGGAATTTCCCGGGGATTGATGACGATCAGCCTGGTGCCGTTTTTCGCCGCCTGCATCACCTTGAATCCGATAACCGGATGAGCGGCGGTGGTATTGGTCCCCACCGCCATGATGCAGGCCGCATTGATAAAATCGTTTATATTATTGGTTTGAGCCCCGCTCCCGAACGTGGTGGCCAGACCGGCCACCGTAGGGGCATGTCAGACCCGGGCACAATTATCAACATTGTTTGTGCCCAACACCCCCCTGGCGAATTTTTGCGCGACATAGTTGTCCTCGTTGGATGTCCGGGATGAGGATATAACGGCGACTTCATCCGGTTTATAATCTTTTAACCGGCCGGCAATCAGCTCCAGGGCTTCGTCCCAGGAGGCCGGCTCCAGCCTGTCGTTTTTCCTGATCAACGGTGTGGTGAGCCTGTCGGGATGGTTGACCCATTCGGGAATGCTGAAGCGGCCCTTGACGCAGAGCAGTCCCTGATTGGATGGGCCGCCGGGATTGCCCCGGACGGATACAATCTGCTCGCCGCGTACCCCGAGAGTCATGGAGCAGCCTACCCCGCAGTAAGGACAGGTGGTATTGACCTCGGTAGTCGGCTGGAATGTTTGCCTGGGTGCCAGAGCCCCTACCGGACAGCGGGCCACACATTCGCCGCAGGAACGGCAAATAGAATCGAAAAGCTCCGTATCATTGAAAGTGCTGACTTTCATATCGGAACCGCGGTTGGCCATGTCGATAGCGCCCACCCCGACTACTTCATTACAGGCGCGGACGCATCTGCCGCAGAGAATGCATTTGTTGCGGTCGAAATCAAAGAAAGGATTGCTGGTATCGATTGCGTTGTCTGCCTGCTTTTTAGGCAGGCGTATCTGGTTTATTCCCAGATGGGCGGCTACCTTCTGAAGCTCGCAGTGCTGGTTGGCGGAGCAGGTCAGGCAGTCGGCCGGATGATCGGCAATCAAAAGTTCGACTACCGTCCGGCGGGCTTTATTGACCGCTTCGG
>JAQULX010000055.1 GCA_028718465.1 Dehalococcoidales bacterium
CACCGGCAAACCATACGGCCTGGATTTCCCCCTGATCAGCATCGGGGACATGGTTAATGCTCAACTGCGCCTGGTAAACCACCTCGGCATCACCAGGCTCCTGTCGGTAGCAGGCGGCTCCATGGGAGGAATGCAGGTGCTGGAATGGATGTTTTCTCATGCCGATAAAATAAAAAGCGCTATTCCCATATCCACTGCCATGCGGCATTCTCCCCAGCAGATCGCTTTTAACGAGGTCGGGAGGCAAGCCATCATGGCGGACCAGAAGTGGAACAGAGGTGATTATTACGCCGGAACGCCGCCCAACCGGGGGCTGGCGTTAGCCCGGATGGTAGGACACATCACCTATATGAGCGATAAGTCGATGGAAGAGAAGTTCGGCCGCAGGTTCAAAGATGACCGCCAGCCGTTTAAGTTCACAGCCGATTTCGCAGTCGAAGGGTACTTGCATTACCGCGGTCGGAGTTTTACCAATCGATTTGATGCCAATAGCTACCTCTATCTCTCCAAAGCCATGGACCACTATGATGCCTCGCGGGGTAGGAAGCCGCACGAGGTGCTGGCAGGGACTGATATAAAGGTCATGGCCCTTGCCTTTAAATCGGACTGGTTATATCCGGCCTATCAGACCGAAGCAATCGTGCGGGCCTGCAAACTGGCCGGGCTGGATACCACCTGCTGTGAGATAGAATCAAACTACGGGCATGACGCCTTTTTGCTGGAAATAGAGGAAGAAACTCAATTGATAAAATATTTCCTGGAAAGAGCTCTTTACGGAAAGGTGATTGATGAAAACAGCTTCTGATTTTTTAAGGAAACCCGAATACAGTATAATCTCCCGGTGGATTAAGCCCGGCGCCACCGTGCTTGACCTTGGGTGCGGGGATGGGGAACTGCTGGCGCAGCTTGTCAAGGAGAAGAAATTAACCCGGGCGCAGGGGATCGAGATAGATGAGCAGGCTATCTATAAATGCGTCGCCCGGGGAGTCAGCGTCTTCCATGGGGACATCGATTCCGGACTGGCGGAATATGAGGATAATTTCTTCGATATCGTCATCCTTAATCAAACTTTTCAACAGGTAAAAAATCCGGACATGGTACTGGGAGAAGCCCTCAGAGTCGGACGGGAAGTCATCGTCAGTTTTCCCAATTTCGCCGGCATTTCAGCTCGCTATCAACTGGCCGTTCTTGGCAGGGCGCCGGTCACCCGGTCGCTCCCTTTTGAGTGGTATAACACGCCCAATATCCATTTCCTGAGTATCGCCGATTTCATCAGTTACTGCCGCCGCAGGCATATTAAAATAAAAGAATCTTTTTATCTGGGAAAAACCAGGCCTGTCAGGCTGTTTCCCAATTTACTCGCCCAGGTGGGCCTGTTCCTGATCGCCCGCAGCGGTGATAACGGCCCAAAATAAAGGTCCCCATTCCCCGTCACAGTATCAAAGTACCCTTGACACGGACTGGGTACCTGATACTAAACTGGAGTACTGCCATATTAATAACGGGCCCTGGTAAACTGCGGCAGAAACGGGCCCCTGAAGGGATTGAAAAAAACATGAACGTAAAGAAGTTGATTTGCGGGCTGATCGCCCTGGCGCTGATTTTATTGCCGGCCGCCGGATGCAGCTCCAGCGGAGCCAGACCGGCAGTCCAGATGGTACCTCCGGCTTCTAACTTCGTGGCCGTGGTTCAGATAGGTAATTTGCTTAATGATCAGGACCTGATGGAGTTGAACAAAAAAGATGATCCGGAAGAAGATGACGAGGAGGATTCACCTCAACAGCGCCTGGAAGAATTCGCTGAGGAAACCGGTATCGATCTGAAAAGTATTTCTGAACTGGTCGTGTTTGGCGATATTTCTGATTTACAAAACCCCGGACCCGGATATATGGGTTGTATTGCCCGGGGGAGTTACGATCCGGAACTGGTTGTTCAAAGCCTTGAAAATGAGATTGGCAAAGAGCTGAATACCACCGTTTACGGAGAATACACTTTATATTCATCCGGTAAAGACCGGTATACTCTGACCTTCATTGACGACGACATGATGGTTTTCGGCACTCCGAAAGCAGTTACGGATACTCTCGATGTCCTGGCAGACGTTCAGGAGCCCCTGAGCGGTCCGGTTATTGATACCTGTAATCGACTTGGTGACGTTTATCTGAAAGCTGCGGTTGATGTTAAGGCCGCTAACCGGACCATGATGGAACAGGACGCCTTTGATAACATTCCTGTGAACATGAGTATGTTCACCCAGGTTGACCTGATCGGATTTGTATTCGATAAAGAAAAAAAGGACATTAAAATTAAAGCAGAAATGCATTACCTTGATTCCAAATCTTTGCAGGATGGCGAGGATGCCTTCCGTGGAATTATCGGGCTCCTTAAGGGCTTCGCCACCAACGCCGAATTCAAAGATTTTCTGGAGAAGATACAGGTCGCCGGCGCGAACTCATGGCTCACTATATCCCTGACCACCACCGTTGATGAACTGCGGAATGCTTCTGAGGCAATGAAAAATCAATAGCTAAAAAGAACATTTACTGCCTGCTCAAAAAAGGCCTTCTCAATATGAGAAGGCCTTTCTCCTTACCATAGTAGAATATAACTTGGGGGAGAACAACAGGCATGTCTTATCGTCAACGGTCCGGTCCCGTCAACCATCAACCGAAGACAAAGCGCATGCGGTCCGAGAGAAAGCCGCAATACGTTTTGGCCGAGAATACCATCAGTCTGGAGAACATCAAGACTGTAATCTTCGATATGGACGGCGTGATCACCAGTTCGGCGAAGGAGCATGCGGCTTCCTGGAAACGCATGTTTGATGAATATCTCGCGCAGCGGTCAGAACGCAGCGGGGAACAGTACGCTCCGTTTGATATTGAAACCGATTACCGTCTTTATATTGATGGTAAGCCGCGGGCCGAAGGGGCTAAAAGCTTTCTGGAATCACGGGGGATCAACTTGCCTTATGGGAACATCGATGATTCACGGGACTCGGAGACTGTCTGGGGGCTCGGCAACCGTAAAAATCAGTATTTCCAGGAGCATATTAAAAAGTTCGGAGTAAACCCTTTTCCTTCTTCCGTGAATTTTGTACAGAGGATGAAATCGAAAGGCCTCAAGGTGGGCATTATTTCCGCCAGCCGGAATGCCCGGTAGGTAATGCGGGCCGCCGGAGTCAGCCGGCTGTTCGATGTGGCGGTAGACGGACTGGACTCGGTCCGACTGAACATTAAGGGAAAGCCTGCCCCTGACATTTTTCTGGAAGCAGCCGGAAGGCTGAACGTGAAACCGGAACAGGCTGTGGTCGTTGAGGATGCCCTGGCGGGGATTGAGGCGGGGAAAGCCGGCAGCTTCGCGGTGGTGATCGGCATTGATAGAAGCGAACAAACTGAAGAAATGAAAAAAAGAGGCGCCGATATCATCGTGAAAGACCTTTCCGAGCTCAAGGTGAAAGGTGAAAATATCGCTGTTAAGTCCACCAGCCTCCCATCGGCTCTTGATAAGAAAGATGCTATATTCCAGCGTTTACAGGAAGGCCGGCCGGCTATCTTCCTTGATTATGACGGCACGCTTACCCCTATCGTCGCCGACCCCGATCAGGCGGTCCTCCCGGCCGGGACCCGCAGCGTCATACAGAGACTGTCCGAATACTGGACAGTGGCCGTCTTGAGCGGACGGGCGCTCCTGGATGTCAAAAACAAGGTCGGGCTGGACACTATCGCTTATGCCGGCAGCCACGGATTCAATATTGAAGGGCCCGGCGAGTCTTTTCATGATGAGCGCGGCCAGAAGTTCTTGCCTTTTCTTGATAAAGCTGAGCTCGATCTGATAAAAGCCGTCCGGGATATCCGCGGCATACGCGTCGAGCGCAAACCCTACGCTCTGGCCGTGCATTACCGGTTGGCGGATGACCGCGATTTTCCGGAACTGGAGCGCCGCATCGCCGCTGTTATGGAGAACTATCCGGAATTAAAAGTAAGCCCGGGTAAAAAAATATTCGAGGTCCGACCTGATGTCGACTGGAACAAGGGGAAAGCCCTGCTCTACCTTATGCAGGTCCTCAGTCCTGACCATTCACGGACAGTACCTCTCTTTATTGGCGATGACACTACCGATGAGGATGCCTTCCAGGTCATTTCCGAAACAGGGATAGGCATCCTGGTCACCGAAACCGAGCGGGAGACCGCCGCCGGCTACGTTCTGCGGGATACTTCAGAGGTAGCCCTGTTTCTGGAAGAACTGGCCAAAATCGCGGAAAAGGAGATTTCCAGGGGCATCTGGACGCTTACCTATCATGATTTTAACCCCGAACAGGAGCAGCTCCGTGAATCTCTCTGCTCGATCGGAAACGGCTACTTCGCTGCGCGGGGGGCTGCGCCGGAATCGGCGGCCGGGGATGTGCACTACCCGGGCACCTATATGGCCGGTATCTATAACCGGTTAAAGAGTACCATCGCCGGCCGCACAATTGAAAATGAGAGCGTGGTCAATATCCCCAACTGGCTGCCGCTGGCGTTCCGTATCGAGGACGGAGACTGGTTCGATCTTCAGAATGTCGACCTGCTGGAATATCGGAGCGAGCTTGATATCAGAAGAGGCGTCCTGTTCAGGACCGTTAGATTTGACGACAGGAAAGGACGGCATACGCGGCTGACCCAGCGGCGTTTTGTTCATATCGATAACATGCATCTGGCCGGGCTGGAGACAACCATAGTCCCCGAAAACTGGTCGGGAACGGTCCGGATACGTTCGGCGATCGATGGCAGGGTGGAAAATACCCTTGTTAAACGTTACCGCCAGCTCAACAACCGCCATCTTAATCAGCTTGGCACAGGCGCCGGGGGAGACGAGATAATCCGGCTTCAGGTAGAGACCAATCAATCCCATATCAGGATTGCGGAGGCCGTCAGGACCAGGGTCTTCCGGAACAGCCGGTCAGTTGATGTTGACCGCGATACCATACAGGAGCCCGGTTATATCGGGCAGGAATTCGATATCAACGTCACGGCTGGGGAACCGGTACGGGTGGAAAAGATAGCGGCCTTATACAACTCCCGGGATCCGGCTATATCTGAAAGCCTGCTGGAGGCGGAAGATGAGGTCAGGCATGCCGAAGATTTCGCCGGACTGCTGAACCGGCACGTGCTGGGATGGGACCATCTGTGGGATCTCTGGAGCATCACTTTGAAGACAGAAAGCTCGCGCATGGCGCAAATCCTCAATCTGCATATATTTCATCTTTTACAAACTGTATCGCCCAACACCGTCGGCCTGGATGCCGGCGTCCCGCCGCGCGGGTTGAACGGCGAGGCTTACCGGGGTCTCATTATGTGGGATGAGCTGTTTATCTTCCCTCTTCTTAACCTCCGCATGCCGGAAATCACCCGTTCTCTCCTTAAATATCATTATCAACGCTTGCCCATGGCCCGCCGCGCAGCCAGGCAGGCGGGCTATGCCGGGGCCATGTTTCCCTGGCAAAGTGGGAGCAACGGCCGCGAGGAGGCTCAAACCCTGCATCTGAATCCGGAATCCGGTCGCTGGGTCCCTGACAACTCACAACTGGAGCGGCACATCAATGTCGCTATTGCTTACAATATCTGGCAGTATTACCAGGTTACCGGAGACCTTGAATTCATGGTCTTCTACGGGGCCGGCGTAATTATGGACCTGGCCCGTTTCTGGTCCGGCAAGGCGGAATATAACCGGGCTCTGGACAGGTACGAAATTCGCCGGGTAATGGGGCCGGATGAGTTCCATGACAAATATGTCGATGCCGCGGGACCCGGCATCGACAATAACGCCTATACCAACATAATGGTAGTCTGGCTGATGTGCCGGGCTCTCGAAATAATGGATATATTGCCGGAAGACCGGCGGAAAGTCCTCAGGGAGGACCTGTCGCTAAGCCAGAGCGATCTGGATAGATGGGATGATATCAGCCGGAAAATGCGCATCGTTTTCCACGACGACGGGATCATCAGCCAGTTTGAAGGCTACGGTGACCTGAAGGAATTCGACTGGGAAGGGTACCGGAAGAGGTACGGTGACATCCACCGCCTTGACCGCATCCTGGAGGCGGAAGGAGATACTCCCAACCGTTACAAGGTCTCCAAGCAGGCTGACCTTCTGATGCTTTTTTATATCCTGTCCGCCGATGAGCTGCGTGAGTTGTTTAGCCGGTTGGGTTATCCTTTTGAAAAGGAGACCATACCCAAAAACGTCCAGTATTACCTGACCCGGACTTCTCACGGCTCGACTCTCAGCCGGGTTGTCCACTCGTGGGTATTAGCTAGGTCAGGACGAGAGATGTCCTGGAACCTGTTCCGGGAAGCCCTGGAAAGCGATATCTGCGATATCCAGGGCGGGACCACTCATGAGGGAATTCACCTGGGCGCTATGGCAGGCACAGTGGATATCCTCCAGAGGGCTTACAGCGGAATCGAGACCCGTAGAGAGGTATTATGGTTCAACCCGTCCCTGCCGAAAGGACTTAAATCAGTCCGGTTCAATATCAAGTACCGTGGGCATTGGCTCAATGTGAATATCAGTGAGACGCTATTGCGGATCACCAGCACACAGCCTGCCCTGCTGCCCGTAAAAATCGGCTTTAAGGATGAGGTCTTCGAAATGAAACCGGCAGCCACTCTGGAGTTTGAACTGACCGGCAGGCAATCAGTACCGGGTCTCTGATTGCCCGGCGCCCGGTTCCGGCATCAGGTCTCGTGAGTAAATACAAACCGCGTATTATTCCGGCGAGAAAGCATACTGATAAACACCCGCACAACATCGGGATCAAATTGGGTTCCAGAGCAGCGTATCAACTCCTCTACCGCGTCTTCGGAGGTCATCGGTATTTTGCGGTAGGTGCGGCTGGAAGTCATTGCATCATAACTGTCAGCTACTGCTAGTATCCTGGCATCCAGAGGGATATTTTCACCTTTAAGGCCTTGCGGATACCCGCTGCCGTCAAAATGCTCATGGTGGTACAGCACCCCCGGGAGACAATCTTTGATGCTGTCGACATGTTTTAGTATGGATACTCCCATGGCAGGATGGGCGTGAATGGGTTTCCATTCACTGTCACTCAGGGAGGCATTCTTGCTCAGTATATCATCCGAAACACCGATTTTTCCGATATCGTGGAGCAGTCCGGCTATGCGGATTATATCGGATTTTTCTTCTGAAAAGCCCATTTCAACCGCAATATCATGGGCGCATTTACTGACCTTTTTGGAATGACCGTAAGTATAGTGGTCTTTGGCATCAACAGTGGCAGCCAGGACATATATCGTGTCCAGGACCGGGTTATTGCTCTCCTGAATATCATATTTTTTCAGGGTATTTGAAGCTGCCGCCAGCTTCGAGGCTGTGAATACCCGGTTCCGCCCCAGTTTTTTAGCCTGGTAGAGGGCGGTATCAGCGGCATGCAGCAGATCGCCTTTTATAATGCCGTCGGTAGGCCAGGAAGCTACCCCGATGCTGCAGGTAATCGACATGCCCTCATTGTTAAATTCGGACTCCATTGAGTTGCACACGCGGTCAGCGATCCGCAGCGCCGAGTCAATCGAAGTTTTGGGGAGAATGACCGAAAATTCATCTCCACCGTACCGGGCCGCCACATCTATTGACCGGATATTGCTTCTGATGATTTCACCTACTTTTTTCAATATGCTGTCACCATGTAAATGACCGCGGATGTCGTTATAGGACTTGAAGTGATCAAGGTCTATCATCAGCAGGGAAAAGACATCACCGTACCGGGAAGACCGGGTGACTTCTTCCAGCAGTCTTTCGTGGAAATGGCGGTGATTATACAGACAGGTCAACTCGTCAATATTGGCCCTTTGCCTGGCATGGGCATAAAGCTGGGCATTTTCAATTACTATGCCGACCTGGTTAGAGATAGCTATGGCAAGATCTATATCGGCAGAATGAAGCCTGTTTTCGTTTTTCCGGTTGCTCAGTCCCAGAATGGCAGCCATCCTCTCACGGCCTCTGACGGGAAGTAAAATAGCCAGCCCGGAGCCGGACAGGTTCGCTTTGTCTTCCTCGCTTGCCGACTTCAATACGGGGATTGCCCGTATGCCGGTAATTTCAAGCGGCCTGTTCTCTCCTTCCAACCATTCGGTCACCGCGCTCTCCGACTGTAAGACCAGAGGCTCTCTGCCTTCTGTTTTCGTCTGCGGATAGGTGTAACGGGTGATAAACCCGCTTTCGTTTTTCAACAGTAATTCCGCGTGCATCAGGCGTAGTGATTTTCCCAGGGTGACCAGCAATTCATCAGCCACTTCATCCAGGTCAATGGTGTTGGCAATTTTGGAACTGAATCCATGCAGCGCCTGCCGCCGGACATAAAAATCAGGATGAAATATCCGGTCTATCGCTCGGTCAAAAACAGGCTTTAACCGGTAGGCCAGGAGAAATAGCAGTACTGAGAGGATGCTGATTAATATCAATACTGCATTGATCGGTAATGCCGGTAAAATCCTGGCCGCATGGTACAGGGCTCCGATATAAATCCCGACAGCCGGGACAAGCAGCAGGCAGTATGACAGGGCCCTTCGCAATATGTACCCCAATTCGGGTAACCTGTCTTCTTTGATAACAATGACGGCTATCATAGCATTTACCAGGGCGCCGAGATAACTTACCGGTAGTTGGGCGACAGCCGGTATATTCTCAATAGCCGGATTAAGGACGGCGGCAGCACCCAGCCCCACCATCAAATAGATTGCTTTATTGCGGCCCACCGGGTCGCCTGATATGCGGCATCGTCTAAAAAGCGCGGCCATGGAGAGCAATATGGTCAAAAGTATGACTGCCGGTAAAAAGAAGGACCGGAACTCTGATTCAAACTGGAAAACGGCGCCGGCGACCGGAACACCTGTTCCCCAATGGCTCATGGATAAATAAGCTGCGGCTGTCAGAACGCCGGCGTAACAGCAGTAGTTCAAAGCTTTTCACGGCTTTCATGTATACAACCTGATGAAATGATAGTAAATGGCAAACGATAAGAGCATGGCTGTTATTATCAGCTCATCCCGGAGACG
This sequence comes from Dehalococcoidales bacterium, assembly GCA_028718465.1. The sequence continues at coordinate 9,057 of JAQULX010000055.1, forward strand.
GGGGTTGCCGGAGAAGTCCGGAAAGTTGTTGAATGTGACAAATGCCGCCAGGTTCCATGCCAGGGAAACGAAGAGAAAAGCTGTTAGAACATTATTTGCGGGTTTTTTTTGTCCTTTTGTCACTCTGGCCAATAATAACAAATATGTCAGGCTGCAAAGAAGAGGTATTAATGGTAAAAAGCTCACGCTAAAGCAATGCTCCTTAAGAGTATTCAGGATCAATAATCCGGCAAAGTCAATGCCGTGTAAATAGTACTTTGGTGGCATTACTTAGCGGCGAAAGGGGAATTTTCTGGTTTTTTGTTATTTTATAGCTCAGGAAGCGGCTGCTAAAAACAGGCTGTCACGCTGAAGGTCCATAATGATGTCATGCTGGAGGTCTGCAACGGGCAGGCTGCCCGTTGCTCAGGAGCGGGGAGGCCTATCCCTCTCTCCTTCATTAATCATCAATCATTAATCCTTAATCCTGATTCCCCCCGGTACGAACTTCCTATTGACAATCAGATGATTTTCCGGCAAAATGATCTTGGTTGACAGGGATCTTTTCATCTTACCTCCAGGATATTGGCTCCGGCCGGGAACCGGGGCCAATCCATTTTTAAGACCTTTTCACAAACGAAGTCACCAGCGGCATGCTGATGATCATAAACAGCAAAAATACCCAGACAGCCCCACCGATCCGGGCTACCCAGTCATAATCACCACGCAGGGTTACTGCCAGGAATATTCCGGCGACTGCCAGAGAAATCGGAGTATATATCAAAGCGCTGGTCAGCCCTGTTCTTCTATTCATGTCCGCCTCCTTGGGCTGTCTGTTGTGTCATTGGGACGCTTGAAGTCGCGCTTCCACCGGTATGTCGGGTTTTCCTGATCGGCGGTACGTAACCCCGCATCCTCAAGGTATTTAAAGTGACTGAAAGCGAACTGGTGGCCATCAGCAGGGCTGCCAGCTCGGGACTGACCATCTGGGCAAAGAACGGATACAGCAGACCGGCCCCCAGAGGAATAGCGACGGTATTGTAACCAAACGCCCAGAACAGGTTCTGTTTGATAAGCCGCAGTGTCTGACGGCCTATTTGAATTCCGGCTGCCACATCCAGTAAATCGTCCTTGACCAGGATGATGTGTCCTGTCTCCTTGGCTACATCGGTCCCGGAACCGATAGCAATCCCGACATCCGCCTGGGCCAGGGCTGGGGCATCGTTAATCCCATCGCCAACCATGGCTACCTTGAGACCTTCAACTTGCAGCTTCCTGATTTCACTGGCCTTTTCCTCCGGCAGCACTTCCGCCAGGACCCTGTCGATGCCAACCTGGCGGGCAATAGCATCAGCCGTGCGGCGGTTGTCCCCGGTAATCATGGCTACCTGGAGGCCCATACGGTGCAGTTCTCTCACAGACAGCGCCGAAGTCTCTTTCAATGTATCCGCCACCGCTACAATTCCGGCCGGCTGGCCGTCGACAGCCACGAACATGACGGTTTTTCCTTCATATTCCAGTTCCTCCGCTTTGAATATCCAGTGGTCCATGATAACATCGTTCTCCACCATCAATTTTCGGTTGCCCAGCAGGATATTACGGCCTTTCAGTTTAGCCCGGACTCCCTGCCCGGGGACAGCGTTGAACTCATCCGCGTCTTCGGGAATAATGCCCCGCTCCCGGGCTCCCCGCACTATCGCTTCCTCAAGAGGATGCTCGGAGTTCTTTTCTGCCGCTGCCGCCAGACGCAGTACCCCCTCCTCCGTCAACGAATCGACTGCCGCCACATCGGTAACCC
>JAQULX010000056.1 GCA_028718465.1 Dehalococcoidales bacterium
CAGCCTCCCCAGCCGCTGGTGGCCCTGGCCGGAGGTCGACAGATGGTGCGCGAGCTCATGCCCCCGGGTTATAAGCCGGGAACGCCGGATTCCGGCACCAATGTCCTGGCCCGGGCTGAAATCGCCCTTTCCGATCTCCCCTCCGTGAACGTTTCCGAAAAAGACGGTGTCCGGCTGGTGGTAATCGGCAAAATCGCCGAGCCCCTGGAGGGCTGCGCCTGTCCCATGGGCGTTCTTGGCCGCGAGTTCCTGGGCAAGCTCCGCCTGGCCGACCGGGAGATTGTATTAGCCGATATGGAGGCCGGCATCGAGCACTTCGGGAGAGGCGTGGAGACCGGACTCGACTCTGTACTGGTAGTGGTGGAGCCGTCTTTCGAGTCAATTGTCCTGGCCGGGCGTATTCAGGAGCTGGCTAAGGGAATTGGCATTCAACGGGTTTGGGCGGTTCTGAATAAGGTGAATTCGGATGAGGTGGCGGCCAAATTGACCGGGCCCCTGGCGGAGCGCGGAGTGGAAGTAATCGGAACCGTCCCCTATGATGAGGCGGTATTCGCCGCCTGCCTGGAAGGACGTCCCCTGCTGCCGGGCCGGGGTAAACTGGCGGACTGTTTGCATGATATTGTCGACCGCTTGCTCCGGCAGGCGTAGAGTCCGTATTCTTTATTTTGAATTTTGTATGGCCGCCTTTGGCAGATTGCTGCGGCTTCTGATCCGGTTCTCCAGCAGGCTGACCGCTGTCAGCAGCAGTAGACTGACTGCCAGTGCTCCCAGGTCCAGGTATTTTATCTCCCATATTTTACTGGCCAGCCCCGCCAGCCCGCCACCGATAATGGCTGCCAGGGCCGCATTGGAGGTTACACCGAGCCTGTCTTTATAGAATCCGGCGATGACGGGAAGGATTACGCCGCAGGTGTAGATGGTGTAAGCGAAAAGAAGGGCTGTTATTACTCCATTCAACGCCAGCGCCAGTCCCAGCGCTGCCAGCCCCATAGCCAGCAGGACCCAGCGGGATGAGCGAAGCGAAGCATCTCTTCCCCCGGCCTGGCGAAAATGCCCGATAATATTGACCGTGAAAATGGTCCCGGTGCTCCAGAGGGTGGCGCTTGCGCTGGACATAACGGCTGATACCAGGGCTGCCAGCACCAGGCCGGCGATAGCTGCCGGCAGGACTCCGGTGATGAGGGCCGGAAAAGCCTGCTCCGCCGCGATCCCGGGGAATTTTACAAGGGCCCCCATGCCGAGCAGGACGATGCCGAAGGCGAAGGGGGCCAGCAGGAGGGCGGACCATAATGTCGCTTTCCGGGCGGTCTTTCCGTCCCTGGCGCAAAACAGGCGGGCGTACAGGTCTGGCCCGACTACATACACCAGGCCTATCAAAAGTAAATAGGAGGCCAGGTCGACCCCCTCGAATTGCAGGCTGAGCGGAAAAGAAAAGTGGTCTGCCGGAAGCGCTGCCGCCAGGCCTTCGATTCCCCCGGTCTGCCAGAGCAGCACACCCAGCCCGGCCAGGATGCCGGTAAAAATAAGGACAATATCCAGTATGTCCGTTCGAATGATGGCGTACTGGCCGCCGAAGATGGTGTAGCCGACGAAGATCAGGGTGAAGATTACCATCCATAATACCGGGCTGCCTATGCCCAGGACGGAGAGTATTTTGCCCGCGGCCAGGATCTGCCCGGCCGTAACCCCCACCCAGGCCGTTGCTATCAGGACCGAAGCCGCCAGCCCTACCCGGCGGTCGTACTGCCGGGTAATAAGCTCCGGAAGGGTATAAGCTCCGGCGCTGCGCACTTTCCGAGCGAAAAATAGTCCTAGGATCACCAGGCCGATGCTGCTTACCAGCAGCCACCACGCCCCGACCAGCCCCCGGCTGAATCCCAGTCCGGCCAGCCCGACTGTCGCGGAGCCGCCGATTATTGTCGCCATCAAAGAGCCGGAGATGAAGAAGGTGGAGTACTGGCGGCCGGCGACCATATACTCCTCCATTCGTAGAAACTTCCGGCGTCCGGTCAATCCGATAACGATCACCGCCAGGAAATAGACGATGATGATAATCAGTTCAAGCATGGATTTCCTTCAGGGGGAATATAGTTCCGGCAGGTTGGGGACCGGAATGTCAGGTGGGCTTCTGCTGGCCGACCAGCGATATCTCGATGTCCTTGCCGCAATGCGGGCAATTGAAAGAAATTGAGACCGGCTGCTTCATAATGCGTTCAGCCACGGCGGTAAGAACAGAGTCCATATTGTCCAGCCGGTCATCCAGCAATTCAATACGTTTCTTGAGACGGTCAATTTCCGGCTCATTGCTGTTGGGACCTTTATTTTTATTCTCATTTGCCAAATCCGGACTCCTGCTGCCAGCCCTGGTATTAGAGGTATTATAGCAAAGATTACAGGGGTAATTCCACTTGCCTGTATTTGGGTCAGTGCCTTTTCCTTCTTTCAAATCCATACCAGCTACCAATGGTATCCAGAAATGTGTCATGCTGGAGTCCGCTTAAGTATGCGAAGCATCTCGTTCCTTCTCCTGTCATGCTGGAAGCCTGCAATGGATACCTTAATACCCTCGCCGAAGGCGAGACGGAATGGCGGGTGCCCTCTGGGCGCCCTGAAGCATCTTGGGTGGGGGGTATCCCCTTCCTTAATTATTAATCTTGATTCACTCCCCCATGGAGCAGGACAGGGGTATTGTTTCCTCAGAAAATGAAATGACCCTGATCTTTTAACCTACCCTTTAGCAATTGTTTGACGGATGGCATATAATATTACATATTATAAGGGCAAAACAGACCGGAATATCCGAAAAGATATAAAATATCTGGAAAGGGAGGTGTGACATGGCAGAGGAATTAATTGGCACAGTAAGTGACTTCTTTGCCAGACCATCGGTTGCCGGGATCGAATTGCACGGAGCTATCAAGGTAGGCGATAAAATCAGGTTCAAAGGGCATACCACCAACCTGGACCTCGAAGTCAGCTCAATGCAGATCAACAACTCCTTCGTCCAGGAAGCCGGGGCCGGCGACTCTGTGGGCATTAAAGTCCCGGACCGCGTCAGAAAAGGCGACCAGGTCTACAAGATCACCAGTGATATGGCCGCAGCCATCTAAAGGGTTCAGAGTCATTTTATCCTGTCGAGCAAGAAAGGACGTCTCCTTTCCTTCTCATCCGTCACAATAAGGACTTCCTTATCTTCGCTTCAGCGGGACCGGATGGCAGGTATTCACCAGGTTCCTCTGGGGTTTAAAGCATCCCGGGGGTAGGGTAACTGCGGCTCCGGCCTGACAAAATTATCCATTACCAACTGTAGAGGCGGGTTCGGACCCGCTCGCCCAAACCATTCTCCCCCTGTCACCTTGGAGGATCCTCACTCCTTAACACCCTTCCTTAATTTCGCCGCCGCGAACATCAGATAGCGGGGGACCCTTCAGTGTGCCCGAAGGGTATCAGGGTGGGGGAACTCGATGCTCTGGAATGGCCTCCCCTCCCTGAGCTTCAGCCTATTCCAGCTTATTTCCGGTCAGTCTCTCGAACGCATTGCAGTATAGTTTAACAGTGGATTCGATCACTTCAGGAGGCAGCATGGGAGCCGGGGGCTCCCTGTTCCAGTTTGAATTGGCCAGCCAGTCACGTACAGGCTGTTTATCATAACTGGGCTGCGATTGACCGACTTTATACAGATCCATATCCCAGAACCGGGAGGAGTCAGGAGTCAGCAATTCGTCTATCAGGATAAGCTTGTTGCCTTGCAGGCCGAACTCCATTTTAGTATCGGCGATAATAATACCCCGGGCCCTGGCAAAATCCCTGGCGAAATTATAAATATGCAGGCTGGCTGCCTTCAAATCATAGGCCAGAGTGGCATCCACCACGTCTTTCAGGGAGTTGAACGTCAATGGTATATCATGCCCCTTTTCAGCCTTGGTAGTGGGTGTGAATAGAGGCTCGGGTAGCTCCTGGCTCTCCTGTAGACCTCTGGGCAGTTGATACCCGCAGACAGAGCCTGTCTTTTTATATTCATCCCAGGCAGAGCCGGCCAGGTAGCCCCTTACGACACATTCGATGTTGATGCGGGCCATCTTCTTGACCAGCATCGAGCGGCCGAGCAGGTATTCCGGATACTTAAATCGTTTCCTGGCCGGGATAAAATCATCCAGGCGTTTGAGGTCTTCCAGGGGTTCTATCAGGTGGTTATTCATAAGCTTACTGGTCTGTTCAAACCAGAAGGCCGATAACTTGTTCAATATCCTCCCTTTACAGGGGATGCCGCAGGGCAGTATGACATCAAAAGCGGATATGCGGTCTGTCGCAACAATAAGCAGGAGATCGCCCAGATCGTATGTATCCCTGACTTTCCCGCGGCCAAAGAGGGGCAGGGGTAGGTCGGTTTTCATCAATACCGATGCGTCCATATTGGTCACTCCTGTTTTTTCAGTGTGTTCCTCAGTTTGATTGTATTGACCTGGATTTGGGTTTGCCGGCTGTTTTTTTAGAGGACTCCCTCCATTGGGCTTTGGTCAGCCCCAACCGGTTGAAGATTTCATTAACATGACCCAGGTAATACTGATAGTCGAAAATCGATTCGAGCTCTTTAGCCGGGATGACTGCCATAACCTCGGAATCGCGTTTGAGCAAGGTTAGAAAACCGCTGGTACCCTTCCAGGCTTTCATGGCGTTTCTCTGTACCAGTTCATAGGCTTTCTGGCGGCTGAGGCCCTTATCGATCAATGCCAGCATAACCCGCTGGGAAAAAACCAGTCCTTTGGTAAGCTCCAGGTTCTTCTTCATTCTTTGTGGAAATACCTGCAGGCCGGCCAACACCGAGGTAAACAAATTCAGGATATAGTCGAGGGCCAGGCAGGAGTCCGGGAGTATCAGCCTTTCATTAGAGGAGTGACTGATGTCCCTTTCATGCCAGAGAGCCTGGTTTTCCAATGCGGTCACCGAATGCCCGCGAATCAGGCGGGCCAGCCCGCTGATCCTCTCGCCAAGCTCCGGATTACGTTTATGCGGCATAGCCGAAGAACCTGTCTGCCCGGATGAAAAAGGCTCCTCGACCTCATGTACTTCGGTCTTTTGAAGAGCTCTCAGCTCGGTGGCAAATTTGTCCAGCGAGCTGGCGATGACTGCCAGGGTTGTTACGAACTGGGCGTGCCGGTCTCTCTGGAGAATCTGTGTGGAGATAGGGGCCGGCTGTAGACCCAGTTTAGCGCAGGCTTTCTCCTCTACCTCCGGCGGGACCGTGGCATAAGTCCCCACCGCCCCCGAGATCTTCCCAACGGCAATCACCTTCTTGGCTTCGGCCAGCCGGCGCTGGTTGCGCCGCATTTCGTCCATCCATACCGCCAGTTTTAAGCCGAAAGTGATCGGCTCGGCGTGTACGCCGTGGGTGCGTCCGATCATAATGGTATATTTGAATTCTATTGCCCTCCGGGCCAGTACGTCGATCAGATTTTTGATGCCCTCAGCCAGGATGTCAGAAGCTTCTACCAGTTGTAAACTTGTTGCGGTATCCATTATATCCGAGGATGTTAAGCCCAGATGGATAAAGCGGGACTCTTCTCCAACGCTCTCAGCCACCGATCCGAGGAAGGCGGTCATATCATGGTGGGTCTCCTTAAGGATCTCCTCCATCCGCTTCATATTGCAGCGGGCCAGTTTTATCCTGGGCATCGAGCTTCTGGGTACAACTCCCAGTTCTGCCCAGGCATCGCAGACGGCGATTTCTACATCCAGCCACTTGCCGAATTTATTATTGTCGGACCACACTCGTTTCATTTCGGGTCGTGAATAGCGTTCGATCACGGTTTAGCTCCTTGCAAGGTCAGTTCTAAATTTCTCGTAAGCCTCGCGTATGCTGTCATATTTCAGTCCCAGGATTTCCGCGGCGAAATACGCCGCATTCTTGACTCCCCAGCTTCCTACCGCCATGCAGGCCACGGGTATGCCGCCGGGCATCTGGACTATGGAGTAGAGAGCATCCGTGCCTTTCAGGTCGCTGGTTGCCAGCGGCACGCCGATAACGGGCAGGGTGGTCCAGCTTGCCAGTACACCGGGCAGGTGCGCTGCACCCCCGGCGGCTGCAATGATAACCTCAATGCCCCGTCCGGCGGCCCCTCCGGCATATTCGCGAGCTTTTTCCGGGGTGCGGTGGGCGGAGATTATGGATACCTCATAGTCGATGCCGAACCCTCTTAGTATATCCATGGCCGGCTGCATCAGATCATAATCTGATTTCGAGCCCATCACGATCGCTACTAGCGGCATAGCTCACTCCAAGTTAAAAACTTTGAAATAGGGAGGTTCCTGTTATGAACCAGGATTCAAGATTTATGATTTAAAAACCTTTATCCTTAAATCTATAATCACTCCCCTCAAACAGGGCAATATCTTTGCGGTACTGGCTGCCGGCGAATTTGATCCTCGGCAGATTGGCATAAATCTTTTCACGAGCTTCTTTTGTTGTTTTTCCCATCGCCACCACTGTCAGCACCCGACCTCCGCTGGTTAATACCTGTCCGGGCTTGTCACCGACACTGGTACCGGCGTGAAAAACCAGTACATCCCGGTCTACTGCATCCAGTCCAGTGATAGGAAAACCGGTCTTATAATCACCGGGGTATCCCGCCGAGGCCATGACCACGCCCACGCAGGCATCGCTGCTCCATTCCGCCTTTACTGAGCTCAGATTGCCGTTTATTACTCCGAAAATAATATCTACCAGGTCCGATTTTAATCGGGGCAGCGTAACCTGACATTCCGGATCGCCGAAACGAGCGTTAAATTCCAGCACCTTAGATTCACTATTATGCACCATAAGCCCGGCATACAGCACGCTCTGGTAAGGCCGTTCTTCGCTGTCCATGGCTTTGATGGTCGGTTCAATAATGCGGTCCAGTATCTTGCGTTCCAACTCAGGAGTAAAGAAGTACGGGGGGCTGTAGCCCCCCATTCCGCCGGTATTCGGCCCCTGATCGCCGTCTTTCACCCGTTTGTAATCGCAGGCCGGGACCATGGGCATTATAGTCTTTCCATCGGAAAAAGCAAAGTAGCTCATCTCTTTGCCGATAAGTTTCTCTTCAATAATAACCTTATCGCCGGCGGCTCCAAAAGTCTTTGTCTTCATCATGCTTGCGACAGCTTCGAGTGCATGGTCGATAGTTTCCGCCATGATCACGCCCTTGCCGGCTGCCAGACCGTCAGCTTTAATGACCAGCGGTGCCCCCTGCTGATGGATATAATCACTGGCTTCACTCAGGTCGGTAAAGGTCCGGCTTGCGGCGCAGGGAATCCCGTATTTTTGCATGAGATTTTTGGAAAAAGCCTTGCTGGCTTCGATCTGGGCGGCGGCCTGAGTCGGCCCGAAGATAGGAATACCGATTTTCCGGAAATGGTCTACTATGCCGGCTGCCAGTGGGGCTTCCGGGCCGACAACGATCAACTCGATGCGATTTTCTCTGACTATGGTTGTCAGTGCCTCCAGGTCGGTTGGCTTTACGTTCAGGTTGGTCGCTATCGCGGCTGTGCCGGCATTGCCCGGGGCGGCCAGAATCTGTGAGACACGGGGACTCTGACTCAGCTTCCAGACCAGAGTATGTTCGCGGGCACCATTTCCAATGACTAATACTTTCAGAGTAGTTCCTCCTGATAACGCTCCGGTAACAGCCTGCCCGTTTTTCGGCTCTTTAAAAACCACCCCGGGCGGTCTGTCCGGGCTCAGCTATTCCCACTCTATGGTTGAAGGTGGTTTAGAGGTGATATCATAAACTACCCGGTTAATGTCGGGTACTTCATTTACGATGCGGTTGGAGATGCGGGCCAGAAGATCATAGGGGAGACGCGCCCAATCAGCGGTCATGGCGTCATCACTGGTGACCGCGCGAATGGCCAGGAGATGTCCGTAAGTGCGAAAATCGCCCATGACTCCCACCGATTTAACATCGGTAAGAACGGCGAAACTTTGCCACAGAGGGCGGTAAAGGCCAGCCGCTCTGATTTCGTTCATTACAATATTGTCAGCTTCGCGAAGCAGTTCCAGCTTTTCTCTGGTCACTTCACCAATAATGCGTATAGCCAGACCCGGTCCCGGGAAGGGTTGGCGCCAGACCATCTCTTCCGGCAGTCCTAGCTGGGCGCCCACATTGCGCACTTCATCCTTGAATAGCGAACGCAAGGGCTCCAGCAAGCGCAGAGACATATCAGCCGGCAGCCCGCCGACATTATGATGGGTTTTTATTTTAGCGGAGGCGCGGCTTCCTGATAGAGCGCTTTCTATAACATCCGGGTACAGAGTACCCTGTGCCAGAAAATCGACCTTCCCGATTTTGCGGGCTTCCTCCTCAAATACACGGATAAATTCTTCTCCAATAATTTTTCGCTTGGCTTCCGGATCGATCACGCCTTTCAATTTATCGAGGAACCTGCCGGCAGACTCTGAAAGAATGATATTCATGCCCATATTGAGACGGAAAATGTTGAAAGTTTGTTCTACTTCCCCTTTGCGCATCAGACCGTGATCGACAAAGATGCAGGTGAGCTGGTCGCCGATCGCCTGGTGAATCAGTGTGGCGACCACCGCAGAGTCCACACCGCCAGAGAGCGCACAAATCACTTTGCCGTCTCCAACCTGTTCGCGGATGCGGCAAATACTCTCTTCGATAAAATTTCCAATCGTCCAGTTGCCGCGACAGCAGCAAATCCGATAAATAAAATTCTTTAAAATATTTTTCCCTTCGGGAGTATGGACTACTTCAGGATGAAATTGCAGCCCGAAGATTCCCTGATCGTTTCCCATTACTGCCACGGTTGTATTCTCGGTATAAGCCAGAGAAGAAAATCCTTTAGGCATCTCTTCGATTTTGTCTCCATGGCTCATCCATACGGCAGTGGTTTCGGGCAGGCCGGCGAAGAGAGGAGAATCCATATTGCTCAGGTGAAGAATCGTATGGCCGTATTCTTTGCGGGCTCCGGGAGATACTGTTCCGCCAAGCTGCCTGGTAATTGCCTGCATACCGTAGCAGATTCCTAACACCGGTAGATGGCTCTCGTAAACATAAGACGGCGCCAGCGGCGCATCTTGATCATAGACGCTGGAAGGCCCTCCGGAGAGAATGAACCCCTTCGGATTGAGAGGAGCGATTTTCTCCCAGGGTGTATCATGAGCTACCAGTTCGCAATATACCTGAAGTTCCCGGACCCTCCTGGCGATCAGCATGCTGTATTGGGAACCGAAATCGATAATAATAATAGCTTCACGCTCAGGTAAAATAACCGGCTCTCCGGCCTCGACAGGCTGCTGACCGGTCTTCTGCTTGGCGATCTCCAGGTACGTGGATACTTCGATATCGTTGCTGGTTGCTACACGGTGACTCTGTTCTGAGGTTAAATTGCGTGGGTTTTCAACATTATCCATTTATAAAAAGCTTACCATTGTACTAGATCGTTGTCAATGTGAAGCATATGATTTTAAGACTGGGTCGGTTGGCATAAATCCATATTCAACTCTTTTGCCATTCAGACATATCCTCATAATTTGCAGCTCTGCGTAGTACAAAAGTATGATTGACCGGGTACAATTCCCTGACTACAATATGTTGACATAATTCAGGGGAGTAAAGTATGCCCTTAATAGAAAGAGATTATATGAGAGAACCGCACCCGCCTTCCTGTAACTGCGCGGATTGTTGTGCAAATAGATTGGGAGTTCCCATAAATAAAACACAACACGGAAATGTGACTCTGTGCCCGAAATGCGGCAAGAAATCTCTCTGGTACAACACGAGAACACAGGAATATGAATGCCTGAACTTAAAGTGCAAGGTCTCTGGAAGATCAATAGATGATATCTCAAAAAGAATTGGTCCATCAGGACGGACAGCGGACTCAAATCAGTTTGTAGACCATTCGAGCCGTACAGGCAATCAGAGTAAAAATTCTATTAAAAAGCGCAATAATTTTAAAATACAGGACTGGTTAATTGCGTTATTGTTAATATTCGCTTTATCTATCATCGGTATTGCCGCCAGCATGGCTATCGGAACTTTCATTCCATTATGGATATTGACTGGCTTTGCTTGCATATTTTCAATCGAGAAGTGGTTTGGCTATTATACCAGGAAAAACCATAAGTGGATCGGGAAACTCTACAGGCTGTTTTTAAATCTAGCCATATTGTCATCATTGGGTATAGTTGTCTGGACAGGTATTGTGCTGTTTTCGCAGCAATTTTCCAGTGCATTAACAGGCTGCCTGTTGTTTATTGCCGAATTTGCTTTCTTCATCTGGCTCTGGAGAGTTGTTTCAAAGAACAGTTGGCGATGGCCAAGCATGAAGCTGACGGTATTTTCCATAATCGGGCTATTTTTAATCTTCTCCTTTGCCGGCGTTCAACCCATGTCAGGCTATAAAGATGATGCCCTGGATAAAATACAGGCGGCGTTCGCCAGTAATAATGAAGCAATCAGCCAATCAAGCTTGAGTCGGACTCTGCTAACACCTCCTGCTACAACACCCGCGGGTGTACCGGGCCATGTTGTTACACCGGTCCAGATGGCTGTTCAAACACCAGAACCAGATGCAGACCAGGGCATCAACACAGGGACAGGAATATATAAAAACTACTATCTGGGATTAGTTAACTCGCCTGATGGGAATATCGGAGGGAATGGTTGCTCTGATGATGAAGGGGATTTTATTATCTCATGTTACGGCTATAGTAAGGTTTTGGAATTTATGTAATTCAGCCAGGCTGGCTTTTAAAGCCTGCAAATAAAGTTTAGCTTTTAAAGCGAAATGATTAAGCCTGGTATTGCACTTTAACAATTC
>JAQULX010000057.1 GCA_028718465.1 Dehalococcoidales bacterium
CTTTCCTGAAGGGAATGTCCACCATCTGTCCGCCCGGCCTGAAACCCAGGGCATCGCGGGCCCAGAAGTTCGAACAGAAGACGGACTTTAAAGCCTCGGCTTTATGGCATCGTAATTACGATCAGGCTATGTTCGCCGGTTCAGACATCGGCTCACCGAACTATCTCAACCTGCAGAAGATTCTGGAAACGAAAGCCGGGAGGTAGCGTCATATGCTGGGAGAAGCCCTGGTATCAATCAAGGATAAACAGTGGAACGTCAGCGTAGCCGCCAGTACGGCTGACCTCAGCCAGGGGCTGGGTGGTTTAACTACCTTGGCAGCTCAAACCGGCGAGTTATTTGATTTGGGACTGCCGCAGATTATCCGGGTCACCACAGTGCCGATGCTGTTAGCACTGGATATTGCTTTCTTATCTGAAAATCTGGAAGTAACCGAGGTTTATCATGATATCCAGCCCGGTTATTTGGTCACATCCATGCAGCCTGCCCGTTATTTTTTGGAGGTGAACGCCGGAGAACTGGAGGGGATTATTCCAGGAGATCCGGTGACACTCAATCTTATTACACCACCGACAATAGACGGCGGTACTGACTGGGTATCCACGCTGGTAGAAGTAGCGGGATTTACAGTCGCTGCGATTCTCCTGGCTGTTATCGTCCGGGATATCCTGAAGAATGTCATTGAGACTCCTCAGAAACTGGATTTGTTGCCGCAAACAGGTTCAAAGGGAAAATACATCCTTAAGATGGACCGCATGGGTAATATCCTGATTACCCACAACCGGTATCCGGGCAAAGATGTTTTCCTGCAATTCGAGTCCGACAAAGAGATAGCTTTGGAATTGCTTCGCCGTGGGGAAAGAAAAGACCTTGAAGCCGGCTGGCCGGTGGAGATAGCCGATAACCAACCCCGGGCATCTATTTTGGACGAACTCTGGGAGTGTAAGAACAGAGATTGTGAATCAACGGGTCATACTGTTCACAAACGGGATTCTGGAACACCAGATAAAGGACCGGTTCACGTCCATAGCAGAATTTCAAGCGATAAATCTTCATCATCATCCAGAAACAATCCGAATTCCGGACGCTTCTATGAAGGGAATTTGGACTACCTGCCGGACAGCCAGGAATTCCTTGCTTATACCATTGAGGATATCGGCTATCGCGAGAAGATCGATGATGCCTTTCTAAAAGCGATTAAGCGGGCCAGGGGGAACAAGACATGGTAACCGTAACGACTCCCCCTCGTGTCCTCTATATGGAAGAATATCAGGAGCGATGGAAACCCCAGGGCTGGCAGTTAATCGTGATCGGTCCTACCGCGACCTGGCGACAGGAGTGGGATGAATGGGCTGCCATCCGGGATATCGTTCAGAATGCCCTGGATGAGGCGGAAAGCTATCGCTGGGGTTATGATGACCAGGGTTTATGGATCAGCGACCAAGGACGGGGAATCGCTGTTGCCAATTTCCTGCTGGGTCCGCCCAAACTCAAGCCGGATTATGCGCGGGGAAAATTCGGCGAAGGTATGAAGATCGCCGCTCTGGCCTTGATCCGGAATGGTTACTCGGTGCATATCGAAACCGGCAACAAAGAAATCTGGATTATCTTCCTGGAACAGGAGGCCGAGGGTAAGATCCAGACACTGGCAGCCTTATGGAGGCCGGTCAGCACACCCAGAACCGGTACCCGTTTTCATATTATCGGATATTTCGGCGAAGCCTTTACCGACCGATTCGCGGTCAATTTGCCACGCAAGCTGATTGTAGCCGAGTCCCCTAGCCAGATAACTCAGCCGGTAAGACGTTTTAACCAGTTGATTCGTACTCCGGAAGGGCAGAAGTCGCGGATTTTTGTGCGGGATATTTATCTCCAGGATATCGAAAGCCCCTTCTCCTACAATTTATGGTCGTTTGAGCTAAGTCCCGACCGTTTTGGTCCTAAAAAGGAGTCTGATCTATGGACTGACATGGGCCGGCTCTGGTCTTGCATTACCCGACAGGATCTGCTGGAAACCTTTATGAAAATGGTGGCTCAGCCAGCCCAAATAACTTGCATGGAAAGCGAGAACATTAATCTAAGTTCTTGGTCTTTGGGGACAGAACCGGTGACCGGCAAGAGCTACACAGAGTTTATCAAGGAAAATGCCTCTTCCTGGCGGGATGCCTGGAAGGAAGTGATGGGCGAAGATAAAATAATCCGCACTGATGACCGCTGGAACGGTACGGTCAAACATCTGGGTTATGAATCTACCGGTGTAAGCTGGCATGTCCGGGACACCCTGGGAGAGGTAATACTTACCGATGCTCATCTGGTCAAAGCTTCCCAGGAACGGCTGCGGGAAGCTGAGGTAATTCCGGATAACCAATTGAATCACCGGCAAATGGCTCATCTTAAATTAGCCAGAGCCATAGCCAGGGATGTCCTTCCTTATGGTCCGGTCTCCGGAGTATTGGCAGCCATCATTCCAGCCGCATCGGACCGGGTGCGCACAGCCGGGATGTACAGCCGCATAACCCAGGAGATATTTATCGGCGCTGACATGCTTGAACATGCTCAAACCACGATAGATACCGTGATACACGAGATTGCTCATCATACCTCGGGATCGGATGATTTGGAGGAGCGGCATGCCGCGGCCATGACTGAAGTGGCAGCTAAAGTAGTGAAAGAGACAGCCGGCGGCGCCTTCGATGATTTACTGATGGAGGTGACCTGGTGAGATATCAAAATCAGCCATATATGATTTTATCTGACGGGACGGTCCGGCCCGTGTCTGTTCCGTCAGAACTTAATACGGTGATCAGTTTCGGACAGGCAATATTGTTCATGATCTTTGTTGCCGGGCTGATAAAAGCGCTCGCGTCAGAATCTGATGAACCAAAATCTACTAATCTGAAGTTGCTTCCAAGGAATATACCTAAGAGTCAACAAACTGAACTGGAAGATCTGGTTATCTCTTTGAGAGAGGCACCTACTGAAGAGGACCGTATTTTTATCAAGTTGACCGCTCCTCGGAAAGTGATGGAACAATACCGAAGTCTTTCTTCACGACAGATTCGGGACATCGAACAACGGTACACACAGAAGTCAGGTTCTTCACCCTATCAAGCCGCGACACTAAACGTCGATGCAATTGCCGTACCGTCGGATTTGGCCTGGCTCATCAATGATAATCAATCATCGACCAGGCTGGATTATCTTCCGACTACAGAAGCCACCGAAAACAAGGTTGAAGGTATTCTTAAACAGCTTAAAGCCGGGGTAGAGAGCATCCAGCAGAGTGACCAATTCCGCCTGTTTTTGACCACCATGGGCAAGTTCCATGACTACAGCATTGGAAACATGATCCTTATTATGCTGCAGAAACCGACTTCCACCCACGTGGCAGGTTTCAATACTTGGAAAGAACTGGGCAGATGGGTTAAGTCCGGTGAAAAGGGTATCTCTATTTTAGCTCCGGTCTTTCCGCCGGCAGCCAGGTGTGAGAAATGCGGCGCCAGGTTGCCCCGAAATGCCAAATTCTGCTCGAAATGTGGTGAAAGTATCGATTCCACTGACGAAGGGGCAATCAGTCCCCGCTATTTTCGAGTAGTCTATGTCTTCGATATCAGCCAGACTGAAGGAAAACCTCTGCCGGAGTTTGAAGTGCCGGCTTTAACCGGGGATGCTAATGAAGAATTGTTTAGTCAAATATTGGTTCTGGCTAAAGATCAAAACCTGATTGTGAGTTTTGAATCCAAACCAGAGATGGATCCTGATATAAAGGGCTACTATTCAGGAAAATCAATCTGGGTCCGTCCAGAAGAGTCCCGGGCCCAGCAACTGAAAACCCTGCTGCATGAGATGGCCCATTATTACACGGAAGGAGTGATGGGAATTCCTCGGAAGTACGCTGAAACCATCGCGGAAAGTGCGGCTTTCGCGGTTGGCGCTCATTATGGTTTCGATAGCGGAGTCCGTTCCTTCCCATATGTAGCGGTGTGGTCTGAGGAAAAGAAAGTACTGGAAGAAAACCTGGCGGCTATTCGAAAGGTTACAGGGAAAATTATAGAGAGCCTGGGACAATTATCCCGGACACCTGGCAGAGAGGTCTAGCTTATGACGATGGAGTTAACCCCCAGCCGGGGCGGTTTTCTTCGGCCGTTTGGCTGCGGCTGGTTTATCCGGGAGTTCCTTCTGGGTAATGGTCCGGAAGGGTCTCGGACTATCGATCCTGGGATAGGTGCCGCTCAATCTGATATCAACTACGAGTACAAGGAAGCCCTTGCCAGGGCTACCGCCAGAGAACGTTCAGAAAAAATTATCAGCAAATTAGTTTTAAGTGGCGGGGATATATCCGAAGAAGAGGCCGAAAGGATATATCAACGAGAACTGAAAAGAATCTCACGAAAGTTCACCCACATGCGCTATCATTCTTTCCTGGTCTACTTCGGAGTTCTCAAGCGGTTGGGCTGGGTAGAACCTACTAATATTACCGAGCCTTCTACGATCCAGGATAACTACCCAGCAGCTCCGGATCGGGTCTATTACCGGCTTACTAATGCGGGTATTAAGTCCGAAGAATATCTCTGGTCTAATCCACTCTTTACCCTCTATCCGGAAATTGGTCCCAGTCATTTCAAAAGACCGGGTTAATATGGCTATAACTAGTTGATTCCAAGAATGTATCGAACAGTCTTAAACATTAACCATTTGTCGATACCATTTGATATTATTTCCTCTTTACATTGAATAATTATTGATCTGTATCTGAATATTCAAGTTACCTGGTTCTAACCAACAGCTAATTTGTATGCAACGCCCAATATTGCCCCACCAAGGATAATCCAGTACATACTGATTTTCCATTTAAATAATAGAAGAAAAGAAACTAGAGCAAGCAAGCCGGAAAATATATCTACGACTGCGGTCCGAGCAATGCTGACCGTCGCTCCGGCCATCAGTCCCAGAGAAGCTACATTTATTCCATCGGTAAAAGCGGCTGCCCACCAATTCCTTCTTATCAATGGAACGATTTTAGAAAGCAAAGCTACCAGGATAAAAGAAGGGAGAAAGAAGCCGACCGTAGCAATGATGGCTGAGGGCATACCGCCCACTAGATAACCAATAAAAGTGATGCTTTTACTAAGAGGACCGGGTAGGGCTTGTCCTACTGCAATGGCATCGATAAGCTGAGTATTACTGATCCAGCCGAGATGCGTCACAAATTCCGATTTGGCGAAAGCTATAAAAACGTATCCGGAGCCAAACATCAGCGCCCCGATTTTAATAGATGTTAGGAACAAGGTGGTATTTCCAAAGGATACGATGGTACTTAGAATTGGACTAATTCTTAACATGGATAAGTTGAACAATGGCGGAATAACAAAGAACGAGAAAATTCCCTTTCTGAAAATATTTCGTCTACCTCTGGCAATAAGGACTGCAGTTGCACCAGCGAAAAGCAGAATAATCTCATTAATGCCAAACAAATAGAGCCCGAGAACAGCTAATCCTATAACAAGAAGAAGCCAGTTAGAACAAGCTTTTCTTCCTAGAATGACCAGGGCTTGGATAATGATGGCAATCACTACCGGCTTAATGCCATAAAGAACCGCAGAAACCTGGGGTAAATTGCCAAAGTTCACATAGGCCCAGGCCAGTACGAGGGCCATGAGTGA
Source organism: Dehalococcoidales bacterium (assembly GCA_028718465.1). The sequence continues at coordinate 5,664 of JAQULX010000057.1, forward strand.
ACCTGGAAGAAGAAAAAGAACGCCCGCTGCCAGAAAACCTTTCCAGCCCGACCGAATCAGGCCCAGATGAGTGGCAATCTCGGTGGCATTAGGTCCGGGTATCAGATTGGTAGCGCCCATGATGTCCAGAAAAGTTTGATCGCTTACCCACTTCCGCTTTTGAACCACCTCAGTATACATCATGGAGACGGAAACTGCCGGGCCACCCCAGGCAGTCAAACCAAGTTTTAAAAAGAGCAAGGCAACTTCTTTAAATCTTGACGAGATCAATTTCTGAGCTTCACCAATCAAATTGACTCCACTTTCTTGGCTGTGAACTAAAGATATATATTATTAAGGGTTTACAGTCAGGATATCCTGACTGTAAACCCTTATTCTTTTCATCCTTAAGATAATATACACATCCTTACCGGTCTCTAGCTCCATATCCTGGTAAATATGATGGGGTATTTCCGCAATTAACTTGATATTACCTATTTCAAGGTAGATTCTCATCGTATCAGTCTTGGCAACAATATTGATTATTTTGGCGACAAAGCTGTTTACCCCCGGCCCACGGGGCCTGGTTTCAGAAACGTAAATATGCCGGGGTAATATCGCTATTTTATGAATGTTATCGCCTTCGTGCGGCACTAATAATTTTAATCCTTGACAGCCTACTTCCATGACTCCCTGTCCGGTACTTTTAGAGTAATCACAATCCAGGATATTGGGCGCTCCGATGAAATCGGACACTCGCTCATTGCACGGAGAAAACAACAGTTTTTCCGGCTCATCTACCTGCTCGATCTTACCATCCATAACAATCGCCAATCTATCAGCCATATTAACTGCTTCCATCAAGTCGTGGGTAACGTAAATAGTTGTAATACCCAATCGTCTGTGAATCTGCTTGAGTTCTGTTCTTAAGTATTTGGAAGTCTGTGGATCCAAGGCACTGAACGGTTCATCCATGAGTAATATTTGCGGAGAAGTAGCCAAAGCCCTGGCTAAGGCGACACGTTGCTTCTCTCCGCCGCTTAAGGTACGGGTATCTCGATCTAACAGGTTAGTAATAGCAAATAAGTTAGCCATTTCGATCGTCTTTTCCTGGACTTTTGCCTTGTCATATTTGCCCCGCTTTAATCCAAATTGAATATTCTCAGTTACATTTAGAAAAGGAAACAGAACATAGTCTTGTGGTACATAGCCTATTCTGCGTTCCTCGGGAGATAATGGCGTGATATTTTTCCCGTCAACCCGGATTTCTCCTTTCTTAATCCTGTGTAATCCTGCGAGGCATTCAATGAATACTGTTTTGCCCGCTCCGGAGGGACCCAGGATAATGAAGTATTCCCGGTCCTTAACGGAAAGATTCAAGTTTTTGAGAGAAAATCCGCCTATTTGAATGGAAAGGTTTTTAATTACAATCATATGCCATACCTGCGACCTGTGATGAAGCGAACCAGCAGCAATGCTGCGAGAGATATTACTACCAATATCATTATCAAAGCTATTGCTTGACCGATATTGGCAGAAGAAAGATTCAGGAATATAGAAATTGGTAAAGTTTCGGTTCTCATAGCGGTGGCGCCAGCCAGGGTAACGGTAGCCCCGAATTCACCCACTGCCCTGGCCCAGGTCAAGATGGTGCAGGCGACCAAACCATTTCTGGCCAATGGCAGTATTACTTTAAAAAAGGCCTCCGGTTTGCTACAGCCCAGAGTTCGGGCAACTTGCTCATACCGCATATCAATGCTGTCAAAAGTGGATTTCAATAAACGAACGGCTAGTGCGCTGACGATAGTAAACTGAGCCAGAATAATACCTGGAACAGAAAATACGAAGCGCAGCACATTATTGTTTATCGCTTCCCCGACAGGAGTATTAAAAAAAACCAACAAGGCGGCACCCAGCGCAATAGGTGAAATCACAATCGGCAAATCCAGCAAGCTATCCACTACGCTTTTTCCAAAAAAGTTGTTTTTTGAGATGGCATAAGCGACCGGTATGGCTATGGCTACCGCCAAAATCGTGGTGATCGTAGCGGTAGCCAAGCTGAGTTTTATTGCAAAAAGGGTGTCTGGAGATACAATTGAAGACCCAATGGTTCCCCAATCAGTATACGTGAGTAGAGAAAACAGAATCACTACAAAAAATAGAGTTAACAGAGTCAACGCACTTATAGTGGCCGCTTTAAAAACTCTGTCACCTCGGGTACCCTGAAAAATTTTACTCATGATTTACTCTGTTATTTATTATTTTGTTAATGCCTTCCAGGAATCAGGAATCTGATATTCCCCACCGATCTGGGCGTTGGGAGCGTATTTCCGGGCTTCACTTTCGGTTACATCGTAGCCCCATTTTTTGAAAATATTCTGGCCGTCAGCAGAAACCAGAAAATCGATGAATGCTGAGGCCGCTTCTTTTTCTTTGACAAAGGTGGATATCGCTGCCGGGATGTAAGCTATACGGGAAATTTGTTCCGGCTTAAGATAGACAGTCTGAATACTCTTAGGATCCCAGGCTTGAAAAACGCTCCATCCCATGACCGCATCTACTGACTTTAAAGAAATTAAAGTAGCAGTATTATCACAGCTGGCAGCCTGAGTGACTATGTTTTTATAGACATCAGCTAACAGACTGTTTCTATCCAGTATCTCCACCGCATACAGCCCCACGCACACGGTAGTAGGATTGCCGATACCAACCTTAATACCTGGTTTAGCCAGATCGGATAAAGATTGAATATTCTGCGGGTTTCCAGTTTGAACATTGATAGCCGGTATAAGGTAAGCTACAATCCTGGTTGTGGCTGGGTCGGTTATTTTCTTGCTTTCGGATTTCACCAGATAATCCGGGGATCCGGGGATATAAAGATCGCCGGACTTGGATAATTCCATCTGAGATAATACAGTGCCGGACCCTCCATATGTCAGGAATACCTTAACGCCTGTTTGTTTTTCAAATACCGCGGCTGCCTCATCAAGTGCGGGTTTACTGGCAGAGCCGGCAAAGACGGAAATCTCTTTTCCACTTAATGGAGAGTTCGCTGGAACATTAGCTGCAGAAGCAGGAGATAAGGTAGATGTCTGATTTGGCGTCGCTGCACTTGGCTGATTGGAGCAGCCTGTAAAAGAGACTATTAGCATAAAACTGATTGATAGAGTTAACAGAATATATTTTAATTTCATAATTTCTCCTTTATAATTGTCATAATTTAGTATCGGTTTTCGTTGTTTCCAAATCATATTCCTCTTTTTTGGCTATGAGCAACACTCATTTGCCAAAAGGGCAAAGCGGAAAAGTACACTTCTCACAGTTAAGGCAGAGCCCGCCGTAGCCGAGTTCGGTGATATCTTCATGGCTGATCTTCTCTCCGCATAAAACCCGTGGCAGGATAAGGTCAAAGACAGTTACGGGATTATGGCAGGCTGCTGCCGACGCCCCTAAGATAGGGATTTCATCCAATACTGCATAAAGAAATCTTGCACCCGGCATGACAGGAGCGCCATAAGATATTAGACGCGCCCCGCTCGTGGTTATTCCTTCGAGTGTGACATCATCCGGATCGACCGATAATCCACCGCAGACCACGATAACTTCACTGCCTTTGGTTTTGGCCTCAATAATAGCCTGCGCAATTGTATTCGCATCATCCGGAACAATCTTTTGGTAATTTATCGTTGAGCCTAAAGCCTCGCTTTTTCTCCTGATCACTTCGCCAAATTTGTCTTGAGTTATTCCGCTGAATATTTCATTCCCGGTAATAACCACACCCACTTTCTTCTTCAGAATGGGTTTTACCTCTACGACTTTGCCTTCCGTCCGGCAAATTGTTTCGACTTTGTTAAGGTTGCCTTCAGTGGTATAAAGATGGACAATCTTGGCTCCGGCCACGATCAATCCCCTTTGACAAATGGTGTTATTATGCAGCGTAGCCACCAGGGTTTCTTCCAAGGAATTGATTTTCTTTAATAAGGCGACATTTATCTTTAGCAAGCCGTAATCTTTGGCGATCAGGTTTACTCTGCCTTCTTTGGGTGGGCTGAATTCTATCCCGGTCCCACATATGGCTGAGGCTATGCGTGAAGCAGCTTCCTCTTCGTGAACCTCTCCTGCCTCCGGCTGCATCACATAGATATGCTCTTTCCCCAAACTCAACAACTCGGGGATATCTTCACTTCTTATGACATGACCGCGACGGAAGGCAGGTCCCTTGAATTTACCGGGGATTACTTTAGTGATGTCATGCCCTAAGACCATTCCTATTGCTTCATTTAGTTTAATTTTCTTTAGCATCCTGGTACTCCATCTTGATAGTTTGACCCGAAATTCCCAGTACCTTGCGCATTAACAATTGAATATGTTTATTTATGTAGTCATTCCTCATCTCCTTTCCAATCTGGGAAGTAGCACCGTTTCCAGTGATACCGTCGATTCTTCAGCGAAGAATACCGGTTGACTTCCTTGTCCTGATAGTTTCAGGATTTGGGTAAGGCAACTCCAGAGAAGCATTTAGGTTTTCTTATTCTTTTATTACTTCTTCATATATCGAATATAACAATAATATTTTTCTCAGTTATTTTAGGTCATATTTTTAAGCAAAAAAATTGCGCTCCCCTGGACGGAGAAGCGCAATTGCTCATTGAATCCCAGATGTCTTCTCCTTTCCTAAGTGGGAAATATCACCGTTTCCAGTGATACCGTCGAGATTTGCATCTACCGACTGTTCACCATGTCCTTTGTTGGATTTAGGTAGAACAGCTCTAGAGAACTGAACTAAACCTCATTTTACCAAGCTTTCATAAATGCGTCAATTTTGTATTATTTGTATGAATTTAGGGAGTGATCCGTGCCCATTAATAATATCTGGAAGGCCTTACTACCGAGATAATTTTTATTTTCATTGTTTTATTACCCCACTCGGGAGGGGGCGATAATTGAGCTAGTTCTTGAAATATAACAATCTGACTTATTGTTGGACAATGATACTGTAACTGTGTTTTTTGAACACGTTTTTTGTACCTTTATAAATTCCAGCTTTGGGCAATCCGCACCTGGCGGAAAGCTGACAGAGGACTGGCAACAAGCCGATTAGGTTAGACCTACCTATATATATCCGGTCTGCTGAAAAGCGCAATCCTGTTG
>JAQULX010000058.1 GCA_028718465.1 Dehalococcoidales bacterium
CCGATCTCTATTGATCGACCTTTCTATAAAAGGTTCGATCAGGGGCTCAATTTCGCTACGCTTAAGTTCGTATTCAAAATTTATCGGCATGCCTTTATCATCAATACAGAGTGGATCAATTGTTATAACTGTAGAATCGTCATTTGATAATGCGATCTTGGCTTGTTCCGCCTTCAGTTTAAGTTTGGCAAAGGCGGCATTCCATTTTGGATTAGCTCGATTAAACTCAGAAAGAGCATACTCTTTAGTTAATGACGGCACTAATAAGCTGTCAACAATCTCCCAATCAATAAGCTTCCCACCTAAATGGTTATCACCACTATGGTTGACTACCTGGATTTGACCATCACGAACCTGAATGATCGCGACATCAAAGGTACCGCCTCCGAGATCATAAACCATCCAAAATACGCGGTCACTCTTACTCTGGAAGCCATAGGCTAAAGCGGCGGCTACCGGTTCCTGGATTAAAGGGCTGAAAGATAAGCCTGCCAGCTTGGCGGCTTTGTTTGTAGCATCACACTGCGGTAACTCAAAGGCGGCTGGCACACTAATGACAGCTGCCGTTACTTTTTCACCAGTTCGCTTTTCAACACTGTTACGTAAGGATTTTAAAACTTCGGCTGAGAGTTCTTCCGGAAGCATTTGACGTTCGCTGGCAGCGAAACGATATATCCGGGAAGTTCCCATCTGAAGCTTAAACTCAGAATAAGTATTTGCGCTATCACTCTCCAAGCGGTCTTTAGCGTTACGGCCCACATAAATCCTCCCCTTGCTGTCAATCCAAACAGCAGAGGGAGTATATTCCAGATCATCGTTATTCTTGAATACGGTTGTTCCAGGCCCGTTGAACACTGCAATTTTGCTATTGGTTGTGCCCAAATCGATGCCAAAATCTATAGTTGCTCTTTCCATTTTTTCTTATCACTCCTTTAAGTTAGCCGGCGGATTCCGGGACACGACAGCTCATGAAATCATTCGCTTACTTTGGTGTATCTTCAAGTGAAATCTTTTCAGGTACTCCGACAACGACTTGTCCCATCTGAACCATTTTATTCTTATGGAAAATTGTCGGTTTAATTGTCTCGATAACCTGCTCCTTCGTGATACCCGGAGTTGGTTGGAATGCAATAACATTCAATGCCATACCACCATCATATTTTTCTCCAGTGTGGTCTTTAATCTCTAGGCCTCCCTGAATTAAAGCGTCCCAAACAGACTCCAAGTCCCGGGAAACTCGTTTAATCGTATCTGATGTCTCGCTGGTTGTGGTCAATCTTCGCTGGAGCCTCCAAGCAGTGGTGCCAATTTCCGCCGTTAATTTAATCAGTCCATCGTCTTTTTCAGGTTTTAATTCAGTATTGGCTAGTTGAGATTTCAACAAATTAACAATCTTATCCAGATTATCATCATATTTCGATGCCTTCGGCGCTTCTATCCTGAAATCTTTAGAATAATTAAAAAACTGTCGTAGATTTCCTAACATATCTAATCCTCACTTTTAATTTGCCCCGGGCGGTTTATCCCCGATAACCCATCCTTGCGATAATAATTTCTGAACATCCGGGAAAAGCTTCTTATGACCTTCCGTTGCGACTTTCTCTGGTCTAGAAATCGGAGCAAGTACTAATCCGATAGTCAAGCATCCCACAAAAAATGCAACCCCAATCCATCCATTTGTATTTGCTCCGACAACTATGGCTAGAATAATGCCTAATATGGCCCCCGACCAGCCAATTAATGTTTTTCTTCCGTGAATAGATTTACATTGCTTACAGCGAGGAACTTGAACATTGAACCATCGCCAGGTGATTCTTTGCCCATCATTTCGGACATCTCCATACATTTTTACCGCAAGTGCCATACTGTCCGAGGAAGCATTTTCCCCACAAAACCAACAGGTACTATATCTCAAGTTATTAGTAATTATTTCAATATTCGTTTCGATGCGCTGGCGTACTGATGCACTCGCAGAAATTGACAATGCACGATTAGCCAGTTCTAACGATTTTTTATGATTAGCTGTTTTATTTCCGAAGCTAACCGTAGAACTTGATATTTGAGAGGCTATTTCATCATGCGCAGACTCGCGGGTAGGATGACCATTGGGTAAAAGTTTATCTATCGTATTCAGAAAAATGGATGTATTCTCGACTAATTTTATTGCAACTTCATCAGCATGTTCAGGAGATTTGTTAGTCTCGGTTTCTGCATTCGTACAGAGGACCTTGATGCGATCCCGTATTGGATCTACCGTCCTCCGCAATGCATTTTCAATCACAGCCTTATCGAAATCCGAACCATTTATAAGATTAATATGAAAAAGTGCCTCTTCATTGCTGTTTTTTTGTACAGCCTTGGCAGCCAGCATAGCGTTGATAGAGATGATAGCTGAAGGCGCTTCAGATCGAATTCTATAGCTGGTGCCGGATGTCAAACGAGGATCATCTAGCTCATCAATTCTCTGATTTAACCTCTGCCAAAAACCCTCATTATTTAATAGGATTTTCCATCTGGAATAAGCTTCTTTCCAATAAGAACGTTTCTGCTCAATTTGTTTTTTAGATAAGGATTGAGCGGTTTCTGTATATTCAAGATCCAAAGCTAAAGCGTGATATAGAATAGCCAAGTTGTGGGTTGATACATGAGTTTCACTATTTTGCACTTCATTTCGCTTCCAAATAGAGATGGCATCCGACAGGTTATTCTGTTTCAATGCTGTTAACGCCACATCCACATCAACGGGGGAAGCTTGAAGGGGCCAAAACCAGAACAATTCATCAATTAATCGAGACTCAGGATCAATTAATCTCTGGGAGGCTGTTTGCCTGGCTTCGGTGTCAGGCGCGGGATTAAGATGTAGAGCACCTCTTTCAGTAAAACCGTTATTTCCAAATTTTTCTACAAGATCAAGTTTTCGCATTTGGGAAGAAATTTCTCTTGGCGAAGCGGTTACTGGTAGCTCCAATATCCGAAAAGAATTTAGTCGGAAGATATCCGGGTTTGCTATTTTTAGCAATATATCACTGCCTCTATCTTTAAGGTCTGCTTTGGCTTCTTGATAACTATCTACCATCGGCTTGCTCCTTATTCTGTATGCTTACAGTAAATACATTCCAGTTTATATCATTACTCCCCGCCGCCAGAGCTTTAGTTGATATCCGTATTTTTCTTTCAAACCTGGAGATTTATTTAAAGCTTCTTCTAGCAGGTCAGCAGCTTCAATTAATTTACTATAATCACGTGAAAGGCTTAATGCCTTGGATATCATATCTTCAGCGGTGACCTTATCGAAGACTGGCAATAACCCGAGAGCGCTTTTATGCTCATCAGTATTTAATTTGCTCTTTGTCGAAAAATTTGATTCCATTGGCTTCCATTTTGCCAGATCCTGTAACATTGCTGATGCGTCAGGATAACGGTCACCCGGTTTTATCTCTAATGAACGTGACAAAATAGAATCCAGCAGCGGACCTACTTGCATATTAAAATGGCTTGCGGGAATCAAGGGGTCCTTCCACCATTTCCCAGCCTGAAAATCCATTCTACCATCTATAGGAAAGGGCAAATGATCCGTCAATAATAAATAAAACGTGGCTCCTATCCCCCATACGTCCGCTGCACAAGAATCCATATTAGATAAACATTCTGGGGGTTTAAACGCTGGCGTTCCTTTCGCACTTGCAAGTAGAGTCAAAGGGTTTACTTTCTTGGCTAGACCAAAATCAGCAATTCGAATACGCAACCCTCCGGTGTCATAGCCTATTAGAATATTTTGCGGTTTAATGTCCCTATGTATAATTGGAGGCCGCTCGGCATGAGCAACGGATAACCCCATGCAAACCTGGCTTATTATTTCTACAACCTCCGTTACGGGTGCGAATTCAGATCCATATGATTTCCAGTAATTATCAAGGCTGCCACCGGCAACATACTCCATTGTAAAGTAGCCATACTGTTGACTATTGACTTTGGCAGTCCCGGCATCAAAAACACGAATTATATTTGGATGACCGATTCTTGAAAGCATCATTGCCTCACTGAGTTTGTCCTCAATTTCCCTAACTGAAGCACTGGGCGCTTTGAATACTTTCATAGCTTGTCTGCCTAGAAATTTATGTTTAACTCGATACACCTCGGCGAAAGCTCCTTCTCCAAGAAATCGATCTATTTCACATGCGTCGTTAATTAGATAACCTTCGGTAAAAAGCATTGAAATTACCGCCCTTATAAGACAATTTCCCTTAAAACTTTATTTCGAATTTTATCCAAACATTACCGAGTAGAAAAATGTCCCCTGATGAAATCCGTGTTTCGTCTGTAATACGTTTTTCACTAAGATACGTGCCGTTGGTGCTACCCTTCCCCTCAGAACCTGTATCTGCTAGGAAGAAAGCGTTATCTACCTGCCTTATCAGAGCATGATGCCGGGAGGTTCTCACATCGTAAGGTAAAAAAACATCATCTTCATGATGTCTTCCCAGCTTAATTGGGAACTCCCTAAACTCAAAAATCTTTCCATCCTCAACCCCGCTCATTATCTTGATGATGATGCTATTTGCTACCATTCATACCTTCTGTGAATTTCTCTTCTAAATTAACAATCCCAAATACTTTTCTGATAAACTTATTTTTTAAAAATACTTCTAATGTGTCTAATTATTTCTTCCGCCTGATTTAAATTTTTGTTCTATAACGGAGAATTGGACCAAATAATCACAGGTAGAATGGGTTGCCGTATCGAACGCAACTTGGACAGTCGAGTCATTGATCATCTCCAGTATATTTTGAGCTTGAAATCCTAATCCTTCAAGAACCCTTACCGGTATTCCTTCACCTTCTTTAAAGATGGCAATTAGAAGACTCTTCGTGGAGATCGAATCCTCGCCATCCTTTTCTGCTTCCTCCCTAGCTAATTCCAGAATTAACTGACACCTGGGAGTGATAACAGTGCCGTCCCAATAGCGGTGGCCATCACCCAATCCGATAAAATACCGCAAACTATCTCTGAGTTGTTTGGGATCTATTTTTATTTCGCCTAGAATCCTTTGCATCACACCGGAGTCCATTTTAGTTAAAGCAATAAAAATATGCTCTACACCCAGGTAATAATGCCGGAGCCCTTCAGATTCGTGTCGGGCCAGAGCCAATATTTTTTTTACTTCCGGGCTTAAATTATCTAAAGCCACTAATTTCACCTCTTAGGTTTAATTAAGGTCTTCAGGTACATTAATTATGATTACAGATATGTTATCCATGCCCCCATTTTGTTTGGCCAAATCCACCATTTTTTCACACGCTGTTTGTGGATTACTGGTTTTACTCAAGATTTCCTGCAAATTGGGATCTCTTACCATTTCCCAAAGACCATCAGAACAAATGAGGATGGACATATTCGGCTTCATTTCCTCTTTAAAGAGATCAACGTCGGTATTGTATTGCATTCCTAAGCAACGGGTAACGACGTTTCTTTGCGGATGGGTATATATTTGTTCCTTAGTAATCTTTCCCACAGACACTAATTCTGCGACCAGTGAATGGTCTTTTGTTATCTGGCGGAGTAATTGGTGATCCATCAAATAAACCCGGCTATCTCCTACATTGGCAATATAAACGGTATTATTCAAAATAAGAACAGCCGCCAGGGTGGTACCCATTAGATGGTTTTCGCTTGTCACTGAACCAAATATCTCGTTACCAACTCGCCTGATTACATTCGCCATTGCATGTAATATAGAGTCGTGACTTAAATTGCCGGATTCATTTTTGAATAACTGGGAGAGAGAATCTTTTACCAAGTAGTCAGCTATTAATTTAAGTGCCATACTACTCGCTTTTTCTCCTCCCTGATAACCACCTAATCCATCGGCTATTGCGTAAAGGCCAATTTGTAATTTTGCAGATTCCTCTAATATGAGATCAATAGTTATTAAACTATCCTCGTTCGAGGATCGCACCACTCCGGGATCCGTAGCCTGTCCGATTTCGTATTTCAAATTATTCATTACTTTTTCCGGTAACCTTACTATAGCCTTATCCGCCTCGGATTTCCTGAAATACTATTGACAAAAAGCTGACAATTTGCGTGCACATTTTATTACTTTTCGGATTGCTAAGCGATAGTACTTTGGTCTATGGACTATATATCTAACCTGTACCCTCCGTGAATAGTAATGATATACCGGGGTTGTGTAGGGTCATCTTCAATTACCTTGCGAACCCGGCTAATATTTTGCTCAATAGTCTCCTGGCTTACTATCCCGCTCTCCTGCTCCCAGACCTTTTCGGCAATATCATCTTTGCTACACGCCTTGCCACAGTTTTCAAATAGGAAAGCTAATAGATCAAATTCCTTCTTCCGTAACGGAACTTCTTTCCCATTTATCCAGACGCGCCGCGCTTGGAGATCGATTTTGAGGCCCTGTGATGGAGTTTTTTCTAACCCCAGATATTCTACTAGTGTACCTTCTGACTCTCTGAATCTGAGTATAACTCTATAATTACCATTGATCTTAGCCAGTTGAACTAGATCGCCATCCTTCAAAGGATAAGGAACGTCAGGTTCGATGCGAGTACCATTTAGAAAAGTCCCATTCGTGGTTCCGCCATCGCGTTCCTTCAGCATGAAACTTTCGCTTTCGTAGCTATAGTAGATACTTACGTGCCCACGTGAAACGTAATCGTCATTGGCTTTGAAATCGGGCGTATCGGTATTAGTACTCAGACTTTTTGCAGGTCTTCCGATAACTATGACATCCGTTTTTACCAATATCTCCTCATGTTCCCGGTATCCGTCAATCAACCCCTTTTCAATCCTTAAAAATGCGTCTTTGCCTTTTAACATTATTCCGCCCTTAAAAACTAGTAAAAAGTTTAACTCAAGTGATATGGCCAATTTTTAGAAATGATTTTTTGGTATAAATGGTCCAGAAACCCCAAAATAAGTAACATACGAACAAATATTGTTTAAGGGAATTTATTATTGGAGAGATTATTCGTGTGATTTTTGGTGAAGAATTTAAAATAAACAGTTTTAACCGAAAGAGGACTGGCTCAAATCCTGAAGAGGATGAGTTTTTGATGCTCTTATTATATATTTGGGCTTGTCTAAACAATAACTCCCTTTAATGACAGCCACCCCAATCTAAAATCTTATATGATTTACTACATACTTTAAACCGTGCCTGAATCTAAGTCAATAGCTTAGGTTAACCTTTACTTACCACGCTAGGTAAATATGCAGGTGAATAATCGAGATTCGATATATTATTAATCATATTAGGTTTAAGTTACGTCTTAATAATCAGATAAAATGTTGAATCTGAAGAACTGGTTTCAACCGGCTATTGGATGACACTAGGCCATTTCATTATTCGAGCCCTCTCAGATGGGCCTTGGGGGACAGTTCCCGAACTACTTTTTGAGAAGAAGGTACTGATATCGGCAGTTCAGCAGTTGCTGGTTTCTGGTCGAGCTTAAAAACGTGTTTCAGAAGTTCACACATGCGGTACCATTCGTTTCTTATGTATTCGGAGTGCTGAAAAGACTGGCGTGTTTGAAACGATAGATACGAACCTTCTAACTCATAGTCGTTGTATCCCTCCCAGACCGGATGTGGGGTGGGAGAATCAATTCTCGGGGTTTGACGATTTTTTTAACTGACACGCCCGTGTAGCCACCTCCTGTATCCTCCGGCTAATTGGACGACGACCATTTCGACCGAACATTTTACGTATAGCTTAGCCAACTGTAAAACAGGGAACCAAATATTCGCACAATGTCACTGTTAGATAAATTTAGGAATTAAGGGTATTCCTATCCCGCTGAAAGCAAGATTTCTTAAAGGGTCATAGAAAGTAGAAATCCAGTTGCTTCTTTGCGTGCCGCTCACTCCAGCTTAAAATCCTTGCTCTCAAGCTGCGGATAGATATTCTTGAGCGGAGAGTAATCGGTAACGAGATTTTCGCGCAATAAGAGCGCCCTTAGATTTTTAAGAGAGGCCAGCGGGCTGATGTCGGTAATCTGGTTGGAAATCATCTGCAATTCCCATATCTTTGTCAGCCCCGCCAAAGGACTCACATCGCTGATTTGGTTGCTTGTCGCATCCAGTACCTCCAACTGCGGCATGCCGGAAAGCGGGCTCAGATCGGCGATCTCATTGAAGGATATCACTAACAATTTCATCTTGGCTAGCCCGCCTATTGGACTTAAGTCACTGATATCATTGCCGTTCAGAGATAAGAGTTCCAGGTTCACAAAATACTCCAGGCCGGTGAGGTCGCTGAACGCCTCGTCGGAGGGGATTTCGTGGTGCAGATCAAGGCTCTGCACTTGATAGGCGTCCTTTTGGGTGATAGGCCTGTCCTGAATGCCGAGAGTCCGGCGCACGGTGGACTCAAGGTTCGGGTCGGCAAAGATGATCGGCTCGTCGGATACGCCCTCTATTGAAATAATCTCGAAGTCCTTCTCCCTCAGGTTTGGAAATATGTCCTTGAGCGGGCTGTAATCGGTGATGGCGTTGCCCTTGAGAAAAAGAGCGGTCAGGTTTTGCAGCCCGGCCAGCGGGCTTACATCCTGAATTCGATTGTATTGCAGGTTGAGAAAAGAAAGGTTTGTCAGAGCCGCCAGCGGGCTTAAATCGCTGACGCTGTTATTGGAAAAAAGATGAAGAGATTCCAGCTTTGGCAACTGGGAGAGCGGACTTAAATCGGTAACCGCGTTAAATCCGAGATTCAGCTCCGCCAGGTTGGCGAAGTATTTGAGTGCGCTGATATCCTTAATGATAATGTCGTCAGGCATATCATTCTGAAATTTATTGGCAAGATCAAGCGATTTCATAGCTTCGGCTTCGGCGAGGGTGATATCCCCTGCGGGCTGGTTCATGATGACACGAACTTTTGCTTCCAACGCAGCATCATTGAAGATAACTACGTCAGGCGATGATACCGGTTTAGTGGTTGGTCCGGTAGTTGCGCTGACGGGTGGCTCTGCTGTAGGTTCAGCAGTCGGCTCCGCCGCGGGTGCACCACAGGCCGTCGCTACTAGCGCGAGTATCATGGCTAACACCAAGCATAGAATTAGCTTCATGGTTTATTCTCTCCTTTGTGGTATACCTATTCGGTGAAAACGTATATCATTATAGCATGATCCGTATAGTCTATTAAACCAATATTAACTTCTTTACGGGCGAAGTAGAGGCCAAATAATGACAGTAAAGACTGAATGAGCCCTTACTTCGCCTCTTCTCGTGGATAACCATTCCAAGTTCCCTATTTTGCAGAATAATAGCCTTAGAGGACAGTTCCCGAACTCACGCCTGAGCATTAAGGTAACAATATTACCTAATCGTGAATTCAAATGGTGCTGTAATTTTGGGGGTGAAAGGGTTATTTGAGGCTAATTTAAGGTAATATAATTACCTTGAGTATGGTGGACCTTACACAACTCGAACCTATTTGAAGCCGCCTGTTGTGCCATCGACGGATTGTAATATAAATTGTACATTATTAAAGAAACGGATGGGCTTAAGCGGGTAATGAATAGATTCATCGTTGGATACCAAAAGCTTATTTTGTGATATACGAAGAAGTGAGTAAAACGATTTTCCTATAGTCGTCCATTTTTGTGATACAAGAGACAATGGTTATTCCTAAATCTGCTAGGGAACACCCGCATTATCAGATCGGCCTTTATTGAGTGATGAATAAGTTAATTAATATTCTATCCCCTACCCCGAAATTTCAATTATAACATCACCTTGTCCCTTAGGCCTTATAAGCTTTAAATCAGTCGATGATTCTAGGAATTTAGTAAGGAACTTCGTGAACGTAGAAAAACCCCAGGAACGATAATCAAAACTTGGATCAAGACGAACAATAGTTTGGTGAAGTTTGCTACCGACGACTCTACCACTTTCGTCAATTGATGCCTTTACAGCCCGATGGATGAGTTTCTGGAGTTCCTTCTCCTTGCTGGACATTGCGGTTGTTTTAGGGGTGCTCTTGTCTTGGTCGAAATAGAAATATCTATCACACGATTTGACCAAGGTTGACAGTGCTTTCTCTTGTTCTCCCGAACCAAATACCAATTTTCCCGAAGCCCTAAGTTTACTTACTAAAGGAACAAAGTCACTATCTGAAGAAACAATCACAAAGGTATCAACCGGAGAGGAATACAACAATTCTACAGCATCCATTGCTAGTCTTATATCACTAGAGTTTTTACCACCAGAGGACGAGCGGAATAACTGTATTGGTTCGATCCCGAGTTCTAACAATTGGTCTCGGCTCTTGCTCGCAATAGACCAATCGGCATAGGCTCTTTTAATAATAATTCTCCCAACGTCGGATACTTGATCAAATAGCCACTGGATTGAGTTTAAACCAACATTTTCAAAATCAATCAACACTGCAATTTGTCTATCGGTCACTCGTTCTGCATTACCCATATGTCATAGCCTCCAGATCAGCAGATTATTTTATAAATTAGTATTTAGCCAATGAAGTATTAAGATAAGCCACAAATCATTATCGACAATTTTACTCTGTTTTGATGGAAATAAATAGATATTGAGGGTTTAGTTCCTCAAAAAAACTCATTTCTATTACGCAGAACTATATTAATATCCCCATGTGGAAGTGGTAGCTCCTGTCGATACGCAAACTGGTCAGTCAAACTGGACAGGGAAGTCATATCCCACGAATGCACACCAAAGCAGTTTGGTGC
>JAQULX010000059.1 GCA_028718465.1 Dehalococcoidales bacterium
TGAAATGATCGCATCTCTGCGATAAATGGGATGGACGAAAATAGGCATTTTCAACCCTCTTCGAGAGCCGCTGGACCTCTTGAACCGCCGGCACAAAATCACCGTCTTCGCTCACAAGTATCGCTGTATCGTATTGATCATCGAATGCATGAACCAGAAGGTCTGATGCTATAAATACGTCTATGCCCTTTTCCGTATGAAAGGACTTTCTGACACTTCTTGCCGCAATGTTCGCAGTCGAATTCCCGGCATCTCTTCACCAAGCGGCCCAGACGCAGGTCAAGAAACGAAGTCTGCTTCAGGACGGAAAGAAATTTTTGTTGCGCCCTGTAGCCTTCCTTGTTCTCCTGCTGGCTTATCGGAGCAGTGTAATAGAGGATCTTTACGAGCCTTCTTTCCTTTTCCACGAGTTCTTCCGCAAAACGGCGCATATCTATCGGCACTCGCTTGCCGTCGCCGACGAATTCCTTGATCCCGTGATAAAGATTGCTCCCGTCTATAAAGACATAGACCCTTTGCTGCTTGCTCCTGCTATTCAACATATCTACGCTCCATAAAAAATCCCACCGTCTCCGAAGAGAGGGTGGGAAGCTGATTAAGCCCGGCGTCTCCAAAGAGAAACCGGGACTTCAAGTCTCTTGCACTCCAATTATAGCACATCGCTGAAACGGTCAATAGGGTTGTCGGATGACTCAAGGCCATAGTTGCGAGCTATTTCAATTCGCGTTCACATATCCAGCATTATCAAAGATAAAACGGTTACTGATGTTGCCACATAACTTATTGAATATATTACACTTTATCTCCATAATGACTATATTATACTGGCGATATTAGATAGGCAACGCTGGTTTGTTCGTGCAGGCACAGAGGCAAAGGGTGGCGGCCGGCGGCATGGCCAAAATCGGCCTGAAATGTTTTCAAAATTGCTCCGTAACCGGGGGTTTACACCTTCCCCCAGATCGTCTTCGCGGCGCCTGCGCTCGGCCCTCCCCTGTAGGTGTAGACGAGCCCCCCGCCCTTCCCGTAGACAAAGACGCCCGTCGCGTCGCGAGCCTCGCCCAGGACATTGCGTACGCCCCCCTTCTCGTCGAGAAGGAGCATCGGCGGCACGCCCGGCTTCCAGTCCTTGCGCATGTCATTCTCGGCTATCGACTTCCAGGCGCTCACAGACATGTCCTCGATGAAGATGAGCATCCCCCCCTTGGGCATCGCATCCGGCAGGCACTTGCTCCAACCCTCCTGCACACCCTTCTCGGGAAGGGTCGGCGCTGTCATCACCAGCACCCCTCCGCCCTTGAGGAGCGAAGCCACGTTATGCATCCCCCCGTCCGGATCGGGCAGCGTCACGTCCGGGGCCTCAGCCGCCGCAAGCGCCGCGGCGGGAAATATGATCAAGGCCAACGCCGTCAAAACAAATATCTTCATCTGGCCCCCCTTTCACCAATTGCGAGTTATGATATCGTCGAAGCGGCGACAATGCAAAGGGCCTCTCCCTGACGCAGGTCACACCACCCTCTCCCGCCCATCTTGATTCGGTTGCAGTGAAAGTGGGAGGGGGGTATAGAGGCCTTGTTGATGAGGTGGGGCTTTATAAGCAAAGGATACTTAGCATGAATGGTTATTTGCTTGATACCAATATTTTTAATCATCTAGTGGAAGGTAAAATTAAACTGGACGATCTGCCGCTGGATTATCCAATTTTCGTGACACATATACAACAAACTGAGTTCATGCAGTTCCCCCACTGCGAAAAAAGAAGCCAACTGCTCAAGTTATTAAAAGTACTTCCAGATCATCAAGCGAACTTGCAAACTCTTCTTGCTGACATTTCATGTGCTGGCGATGCTTGTGGGAACGGGAAAATATATGATCAGATTTTATTACGCTTAAACAAAATAGAAAAACGAAAAAGTAACGCCAATGTTCATGATGCACTAATAGGCGAGACCTCCATCATAAACAGACTTGTTTTGATCACAAATGATAAGGACTTTGCACAGGCCGTTAAATCGTTAGGTGGTTATGCGCGTAATATTCCAAGTACAACTTAATTGAAATTCAGTTCAACAAAGAAGCCCTGCTGAAGAACAGGGCTTTATTTTTTGTGAATTATGTGTCCCTGGAATTTCTTAGAATTTGCAAAATAAATATTTTGAAACCGATAGTGCACAAATAGAATACGAGGCCATATGTCCGAACAATCAAACAAATCATCTTCATGCCCTTCTGAGAGCACATGGAAGACTCATTACGAACAACTTGTCAGGAAAGCCCAACAACCATTTAAGTCAACTGTTACATACACCTATCTTGATCATCCGGAGCGTCTTGTTGAACCATTTGGATTGCTGAAAGCACTTGATCTCGATGATTCATTCCTTTCGGATAGTGCTAAAAAAACACTGAGTTGCATAGAGGGAGTTGAGAGTCAATTAGACAATGAACTTTATTGTAAATTCAGATGGCAATTGATGTCATTTGTATATCTGCAAGATATATTTGATGCACCTCTATTTAATCCGAATCCCTTTCCAAACATGTTCCGCCAATGGTACTTCTATTATGAGAGCGGATATATCTTAAGGGAGTTGATTCTTTGTGGTTTAAATAATTTCCAAATATCCGTCCGGGTTTTGTTAAGGTTGTTCATGGAATTTAATATACAGCAGCTCTATATATACAGAGCTATTAACAGAGATAATAGCTATGCAATTCTAGAGAAATATTTTAAGGATCGAAAGAAGCCAAGTTGGAATACTCTTCTAAATGGTTGCCTTCCAAAGGATGGGTTTTCAAAGCCCATTAAAAAAAGATTACATATGCATATGTGCGGTTTATCAGAAAAAGCATCACACGCTTATCATCCAACATCATCTGCGATGCGTTCAGGCTGTTCAAAACCAGAACCTGTTTTAGAAGGGCTGTTCTTTTGGTGTACAGTCCAATTTATATTAGAGTCAGTGCTTTGGGCATATTATGTCAACTTCCCGATGCTGTTCCATCCAAAAAATATTCTAAGAAAGTTTGGCTACAACTCACCAGTCGGCATATATATAGATGAGATGGGCGGTCATGTCGTAAAATGTAGTCTGGATTCAGATGATTATACGCACTTCACTAGATATACGGGACAGAATGATGTCGTTATGGCTACAAATAAATTCTACGATGATCGAAAAGACCTTACTGATGAAGAGATAGCAAAAACATGGGATGGGCCCCTTAAGGGAAAATTGACTGGAATTGTTCAAGGTTATTGCCAAACCATGGCGGGGCAAAGAGGTTTAAAGGAGCTCATGGCAACCAGTTGGGATGATCCTTCATGCGACTATGCAGATAGTGACATTAAAAAATATATCGATATGTTTAGGTATGATCAATGGCGAGCTATATATAAGCATATCAGGTCATAATGACAAACTAAGATTGAGTCTCTTTTTTTAATGCATCCATAATATTATCGATCAGTTGGTTAAACTTATTTCCATATTCGTCACCAGAATCGGATGCAAAAATAATCTTTTCATCCCGCTCAAAAGCCGTTTTGCTTTTTATAGCTTCTTCTCTACCATATTCTTCACATATTAAACGAGATAATCCAAAGTAGAGGCTAACAGCCCTTCCAAGAGCAGACACCTGGTCTCTTAATTCTTCTAGCCATTGCAGATATTGAGGCAATTTAAATAATGCGCAAATATCAGAACGTAACGAAAGCAAGTTAATGAGATTTTTATTAATGGAATCAATTTGTTTTTCGTAGATCCGTACATACGCATCAGGAATTGCTGCTTCAAACGGTTCATCGGTTTCACACCACTCACTATGAGTAAGTCCAAAAGGCTCCATTGAACGCAGTTCATGTACTGACATTTGCAATTCATCGACATATCTGATTGCCATGCGCGCTATATCGAATTTGGTTTTTCCATGTAGCTCTCTACGCCACTGTCTAAATCCAGCAAAACCTAGAATGGGCACTAATAATGCCGATATACCTACCGCCACATTATGAAACCATTCACTCGAAATGCACATTAACAGGGAAATCATCTGTGACCTCTTTCATTACTAGTTGGTGCTTCCGATTTTTCTAGCTATTAATATGTAAGCAAATGCATCCATTAGAATCTTTAAATCTCTACATCCCCATCCCATATATAGTAGAGCTGGGATATGGAGACCATGGCGATATTAACCTCAAACATAACCCTCAATAGCCCTTATCAAACCGTCCTTGCCTCCCGCAATTTGAGTTAACAAGGGGAGTCCCACGCATTTGTATTCACCAGCTATCTTTCCGACCCAGAACTGCCTTTTGTTCCCTTTAGCCTCGTATGTGACTGTGCTTGTTGCGGGGTTTTGTTTTTTGAGTCGTATCCCCGGAACTTGCTTATTTCCAATTTTACTTAAAAACTAATTACCTCATATCCTTGATCTCATAAAGTCAGCTATAACTCCTTCAATAACACCTGGGGCAGGTTCCCATCCATCGAAAAGAATAAAGAGCTCTTTACATAGATCGACTGAATATGATTCGATATTATTTGTTAAGTCCAACAGGGAGAATTCAAGCGAAGAATCAAGTTCATCTTCGTGGCAAGTACGTTCATTCATAGAGAAAGCTCGATCGGGGTTGGATGCTGTTAGTACTCTATTGCTTAAACCATAGTGGTTTAAATCGAATCTGATCGCAACAGTTGGTTCTACACCGAGATTCGTATATAGTCTTTGACAGTGAAGAAGTGCTTCGGTTATTCGCCATATTCTGACGTCAAAAAATAGAATATTATTCTTCTTGCCCCCACGTTTTATATCTTCACCGAATACCCTCATAAAATAGAAGCTGCCATCACGCTTGAGTTTCCATTCATCATAACTGTCATTAGAAGTAATTATGGCAGCAATTGAATCCTTATAGTATTTAGGACGCGCATCCTCGCGATGAAGAGTAACCCCAATGGGCCATCCAGTATTTCTACATTCAGCCTTTTCTTTTGCAGTCAGAAGTTCTTTTTGGGACCAATTATACTTATGATCGCCACTAAGCCAATGCGCCACCTCCCAATAACCCATTCCTTTGATATAGTCTCTTTGTGTCATATTATTATCACCCATTTGTCACATCCTTCTTTGTCTTCTTTATTATATTGTCAATCCAGTTTGGACGTTTATATGGTTTGCTTTTAGTCAAAGATGGTTTTTTTTCTTCTGTGATTATCAACCCAAACTGATCTAGGACATTCTTCATCGCTTGTGCTAATTCTATCTTTTTAACATTAATGCAGTTATGAATTAATTGTTTCCAATGCTCCGTATCTGAAACACGTACAATTTCACCGGCGTTTGTTCTTAAATAAATTCGTCCTGATTCTAATATGTGACATTTATCTTCATTGCAGGTATCGCTCGGGTAGTTTTTCACACAAAAGATTGGGTCTGAAGTGAAAGGGAAAATGGAAAAAATAGGATATTTTTTACCTTCAAACGGAATGAGATCGATAGTAAATAATTCTTCCGCGTGATTAGATGTTGCTATAAATGAATTAACTGCCCTGCGAACTTGGGTAATATCATATGTCGACCAGATATCTTCAGATAAGGTGTCATCCCCAATCAATACGCGTTTTGAACCGCTACTGAATTCTTTAACGCCAACAACAATAGTACCACCACCAGCATTAGAAAAACCCACTATCTCTTTGATTAAGCGTGCTGTGAAATATCCGTTGTTTCTAATAGAAAAGGAACCTGCTGGCTTGTATTCAATACCAGGGTCTTCATAAGGATTAATCACCAAATCTAGTAATCTCTCCTTTTTTTTCTCTGCTTTTGCTTTATTCATTAGATATATTCCTCAATAGCCCTCATCAAACCGTCCTTGCCTCCCGCAATTTGAGTTAGAAAGGGGAAGCCAATGCATTTGTATTTGCCTGCTATCTTTGCAATCTAGAACTGCCCTTTCTTCCCTTTGGCTTTGTATGTGACTGCACATATTGTGATGTTTTATGAGTTATGTGTTGTGCCTGAAATTGCAACTCACACAAATCTCAATTGTACAGTTTCCTTGCAGATTCTTACTTAACTTCTTCTGTTCTTATCTCTCCCCAACTTATTTCATAAATATTTTGTTCACTACTTATGTTAGGCTTTGAGAAGGCACTGGGATTGAATTGAATTTGATAATTCGTATTATAGGTATTATTCTCAATATCGAAATATTTTATATTGACGGATAACTTAGGAAACTGATCAATCGTACTAAAAATAGTATTGTGATTCGGATTATTCAATGTGTACAGACTTACCATTACCAAATATAGTTCCAAATAAGCATTGGGAATTTGAATTAGCTGATGGGCAGAGTCAACATTTCGTAACATTGTACGGAAATGAGCTTTCGCTTGAGAAGTAAGAACGTGACCATGAGCATGTATGGTATTGAAGGGATCGCATGATTTAATTGTCAGCATTATTGAATTGTGTTCAAATTCAAATGTGTATAATTTGTCTGTATCAGCTTTTTTAAGAAACCGAAGAAGTTCGCACAAATCATAATTCCATCTTATTTCTATGTGTTTAGCATGACCATTCCCGATATTGGCGATTTCGAGTCCTACATCACCATCCTCAAAGTGAAGCCGTGAACCTCCAGAACTAGAATTGACCAAGGCAATTTTGTAATTGCTCTCACGAATTATGATATCTGGTCTTTGCGAGCTTAGCCGTTGTTTCTTGATTTCCCGCACCATACACCAGGTCACTATAGCTGTGATAAGTGTAGATACCCCAGCCAGTTCAGGCACATGGTGCGTAATGATGTCTATAAGTTTAGAGACAATTTGAAGAACAGTACTGAACACAACAACTATAAATGCGGTGACTACATGTATATAATCCATGATGCCATCCATATTCTCAGATACAATTTGAAAGGATTCAATTTATTCAACATCTTCCCTTGGAAGAATCAACGACAAATCATTTTCAACATTGAGTCCATAAGCAGCTGCAATTTTTGCGATATGTATGCCAAATACGCCTCTCAGTTCACCAAGCGCACCATTGAATTGCCAACTAGCCCAATGACCTGAATGTGCGCCGTATCTAACAATATCTCCATTTCTAGAATCGGTCAGCTCTAGGAATTTACGACAAGCTGCTCTCAAAGCACGTAGTGATTTTGCAAGTTCACTGTCCTGCTCCAGTTTTGATATCGCATCAGTCAAATATTTTCTGATCTCCAATATCGACATAACACAATGATGTGGCTGTTCCATTTCTGATGGGACATATAGTACACGTCTATCCTCTAAATACGTGACAACATCTTTAGCGATGTCTCGTTCTGTAGATGTGGGATTCCACGAAACTCCAAATACTGGGGTGCTTATTCCCGTAAGGCGTTTAATGATTTCCTTGAATTTCATTATTCCTCCTGTTTAAACAAGAGAAAATAAGCTACCTGGTTGAGCAACATGTGCCTTTCCGTCGAAAAGACGATCCATAATTAATTGAGGTACGATTCGCCGTGCAGCACCTTCCATGGCACGTAACACTGCGTAGCTTGCATCAAGTTCTCCTTCTCGAATTTCTCGCCATAGTCGTGGACGATATCTTACGAGAATGCTCGCTCCATATAAACAAGCAAATAACAGTGTCAGTGGTTGAAACTTTGTCCCCAAAAGAGGCTTTATCCACGACGTGGGGCAATTTGCAGAATGATACACACCAAGCTCACTCCCCCAATGCGATTCAGATGGAACGTATATTTTTCCAATCCAATAGTTGCTATCGTTTGAGGCATTATACAGCTGAATGTCTTTCAAGGGTAGCTTAAGGACATCACGAATAAATTCTTCTTCAAGATTGGTAACAGATTTAAAACCAAGCCACACATCTCCAAAACCAGGACGTGGTAAACTGGACATCGGTGTTCCACGTGAGATGAGTTCTGAGTTACGTTCAGTTTTCTCGTAGAAAGATCGATCACTATAGAAGACATGAACAGACAGAGGTGGCTTTCCATATGCTGTTACATATATGGAGGAGATTTCAGGTATTCTCGCAAGAATATCTCCCATGCTAAAAAGACGTGCCTGTTGCTCTGAAGAGAAGCTCTTGTATAACAAGTGAGACTTTACCGTATAGTTCTCCGGTTCGATACCTTCATATCGAAGCCAGTGGACAAAAAATCCGTCCCCCTTCACGAAGAGTTTGAAACTGTCTGGGAAATCTATGTCTTCATCAATTACGTTTCCCAGACCATGTCCCTGCGCAGTTGTTGCTTCCAACCGTTCCAGATCGTATGGAGTTTTAGGATCAGCGATGAGAAGCGCTCCAATGAACCAAAATAAACCATAATAAGAATTCAGAAGGCGTTGACTCCAATCAAGCACGCCTGTATCCCAGTAATTGAATGCGTTGCGGATACAATACGCAGCACCAGTTGCCTTAGCATTAAGAACTTCCGTTGAAAGAGTTACAGATATTCTTTCAGCACGCCGTTTAATCATCCGGCGAGCAACAACACGACTTTGCCACAATGAGAGGTGTACCCATATTTGCTCGATGGGGTTTTCTGATTGAATGATTAATTTCTCTTCATTTTCATTATTCACTTTGAACTCCGATTTTTTTACAAATTGATAGCAGTGCATAGACATCATTGCAGAAATTATATCTTGGTCAAGGGGCCTTGTCCCTCCCTCCCAAACAGATCCCCAACCCAGGCTCTGGCACGGATTTTTATAACTTTTTTTATAACAAATCCTCGTAACCCGACGTTCAGGGTCGGGACTGGGACCGCAATTGACACGATGCTGGATTGGGTGGGATATTTGGGAAAGGCTAAGGTATTCAATGACTTGCGGAAATGCGGGAAAGATTCGTGGCAGGCGGGTTTCGTCGAGCTGAAAACCACTGGATTCCCGCTTTCGCGGGAATGACGTGCATGCGCTAATGACGTGCATGCGCTAATGACGTGCATGCGCTGGCGTGTTCAACGCGTTCCTGACATGCTGAAATATTCTTAGCAGAGAAATGTAACCAGCCACCAGCGCCCTTTGCCGAGGTCTATCTCCATCCCTCGCCGGCCTTCCAGCGCAACTCGAAGTTCCCTTCGTTCAATAATCCCGCTGTCGGCGCCATCAGGAAATCGTGCAACCTCTTGACGGTTTCCCTTAAGTCAATTTGCTCCAATCCGCTCTTTCGGAGAAAGGCCTTCCATTGCGTCTGTTTCATCTCATCTTCGACAAACCGATCGCTTAAAGCTGTGGGGAGATCCGCGGGCAGCGCCGTCTTTCGTCTTCCAAACGTAACTTTGATGGCCTCAGCCAGCTGCTTTCCATCGAAGTTGAGATTGCCGGATAAGAGCCAGATGTCATAGAAATCCTTCATGCGGCTGTTGGCCATATCGAGTTCCACCATTGCCTGGTACTTCTCGGCAATCGCGCTTTCAGGTGTGTATGCGAGCAGGTGCGGCTTCTCATTGTCCAGCAGAACGGGATAATCGATCCAGAGCGGCTCGGGGACTACATCGTCTCCTATTCCCACATCGACCTGCAATGTGATATCGGCATTGCCCAAGGAAGCCTTGAACCTGATGCGGACGCCTTGATAATCGGCATCCTCCGTTATGGTCTCGGTCGTTATGGTACCGGTATGAAATACGAGCCCGTCATCGTCTACCGTCACTTCCATGCAGTCCTTGATGACACGGGCCAATGCATTCTCCGACGATTCGAGTCTTCCAAGCACATCTATATCCATCGTCGGCCTTACTATAGGCATCTTCCAGACCTGCAACAGGAGCGCGCCCTTGAGGAGGATTTTTTTGGAGTACTCCGATTTGCCGATACGATACAGGAAGCGCTCGATGGCATAGAGCTGCAGGATTGCGTTGAACGGCTGGTTCCGCTTGCGGGATTCATTGAGCAATCGTCGGTGAACCGAGTGCGCTACATTTTTGATATCGTTCTTCACAAGAGCGCCTCAAGATACGGCCTGATTATCTTCTCTACCCTGCATATCCTGGCATACTTCAGGATATCGGCGGGTGTCGCCTTCTTCTGCTTGTACCCTGACCGCAGGGCTTCGACCGCGATATCGATGCCGATGCGATTCCTGAACTTGAAGCAGTCAGCAATTGTTTTTGCTGGGTTGAATATCTTTACGATGACGCCGTCGATCGCAACCTCATCGACGCCCGTTTTAAAGGATTCCTCGGAAAATCTGACTATCTTCACCGGCGGATGCTTTATCTTCGGCGCATGGTGTCGCTCTGGCAGGGCCACGTCCACGACCTTGGGAATATGCGTCGTCATGCCATGGTGCTGAAGCGCGGAGAGGAGGCACACGACGCCGTCCGGAATTTTCTTGGCAACGATAACGAGATCGGGATTTGAAAGGTCGGGCATATCGACCAGCCTATAGAGCCCCTTGCCGATCCTTTCAATGACGCCCCGCTCGAGCAGCACATAGATGGTCTTGGGGTTGATACCTCGCTTTATGCCTTCGGATATCCTCATCACGCCACCTGATGACTTAAAGACCTCAATGGCCTTGCTGTACGAATCATCTTTTT
>JAQULX010000060.1 GCA_028718465.1 Dehalococcoidales bacterium
TTAAAACTTTCAAGGATTGTGGATTCAAGAGTAAACATGGGGATACCCTATTACATGGCGCCGAAAAGTGGTATGACGCAAAAATACGGTATCCGTCAATCCGGGCGGCAGCCGATCATTATCATATGGACGACAATCAGTTAAGCAGAGACATTAAGCCTTATCAGGACGCTATTAAATTCTTCGAATAACGCATAATTAAGTCTGTTATTAGAGGCTGCCATTTTGCAGCCTCTTTTTTTATCCCATTTATCTACAGTATTCATGCTATATCTGCAAAAATTACCCCATGTTCTAGCCAACTATTGAGTGTTTAAATGAGTCTATGAACGAAATAGTCATTCTAAGCAATCTCACTGAAGGCCAGAAGGTACGGCTAACGCGGCTATCGAAGGGATTAAGGCAGATAGACTTAGCTGCATTGGCAAAAGTCAATATGGGTGATATTTGCGCGCTTGAAAAGGACCGCTATTTGCGTAAAAGCCGGAAGCTTAAAATTCTTGAAGCTTTAGGCTTATTGGACGCGCCAGGGAGTGCCAATGCACAAGGGTAAAGCAATATCTGATTTTAGCCAGTATCAAGTCAGGATTTTATCCGGGAATAAGCAGCTTGACCTAGACGGGAAGTTTTTAGAGCTTGTCAGTAAGGGAATTAATAAGGCTATTGAAGAAGCCAATAAATCCGCAGCCGGGGAGGTGTCAGCAGATGGGTGTTTCATCCGCGACAGTTAAGATTATATCACAAAGTATCAATGACACATGGCTTCAGGAAGACATAGAATATGCTGCCAATTTTGGAATCGAATCTCTAAAAGCCGAAATACGCGCTTCTGAATATTGCGAAAGTATTAATAGCGGGTGTGTTGGGTATGATCTCCGGGCGGTCCTCTTCGAACGCGAATTCAGAATTCTATGTAAGTCCGCAATCGAATTACTAAGATCTAGGCAGCCGAAAGTTACTTCACGCAAAAAAGGCTTTATTGATGTTGAAAGCATCAAGGCCAGGACTGATATTGTCACAGTAGCTGAGAGATACGTCCGGCTGATAAGGTCTGGGCGTAGTTTTAAGGCGTTATGTCCCTTCCACGATGAAAAGAAACCTTCATTCATGGTTTACCCGGACCGTCAGATCTGGCATTGTTATGGCGCGTGTAATACCGGCGGGGATGTTTTCAGCCTGGTAATGAGAAAAGAGAATTGCGACTTCAAAACCGCTGTGGGAATCGTGGGAGGTGGATGTTGATGCAAACAATACCCAAAGATGCCCAAGATGTGATCATAAAATATATCAAAGCCGATCACCCTTCTGAGAACGAATTATTAATACATGCAACAGTGGTAGCGGACGAATTTGACTGTGACGCTGAATCATGCCAGGAATGGGCATTAGCTTTGTTCAAGGCGTCGAAAGCCGGGAATGGGCATAAACCATCTTTTGAGTTATCCAATAATGTAAACGAATCCTATATAACCAAAGATGCTAAGGGCAATACAGTCTTAAACATTGTCAAGCTGATAAATGAATTTTTAGCTGAATATCACTTTAAAACGCTAAGAGATACAGAAGTATTGTGGATTTATGAGGCCGGGGTATATAAGCCAGGTGGGGATAAAGTCATTAAGGCCGAATGTCAAAAGCGGGTAGGCGTCACACCCTTACTTACCACATATAAAATAAATGAGATCATTGAGCATATTAAACGCAGTACCTATGTTAACCGGGTAGAATTTAACCAAAATATCCGCATAATCAATTTTCTCAATGGCCTTGTAGATATTGAGAGCAAACAGATACTCCCGCACACACCGGATTTCCTTTCCACTATTCAGATCCCGGTAATCTTTGATCCGGAAGCCAAGTGTCCAAGGATCGAAAAATTTCTAACGGAGGTATTAAAACCCGCGGATATTAATACGATTTTAGAATTCTTTGGCTATAGTCTGATCCCGGATTATACCATTCAAAGCACGATTTTACTGGTTGGCAGCGGTGCTAATGGCAAATCCAAGCTGCTTAAGCTCCTTGAAAGAATGTTGGGAGAAAGCAACTGTAGCCATGTTTCATGGCAAACTTTAGAGTATCAACGATTCGCAGTAGCCGCCTTAGAGGGTAAATTAATTAACTCATTCGCTGATTTACCATCTAAGAGCCTAGTGTCTACTCAAACGTTCAAGATGCTAACAGGCGGCGATTCTCTTACCGTTGAAAGAAAATTTCAGGATGAACATGATATGACCAACTTTGCACGCCTGATATTTTCAGCCAATAAACCGCCTATCGTTAAGGATGAGGATAGCTTTGCATTTTGGCGCAGGTGGGTAATTATTCAATTCCCTAATCAATTTACCGGCAAGGATGCGGACCCTAACATCCTGGATAAATTAACAACACCAGATGAATTGAGCGGGTTGATTAACCTTGCTTTAGACAGTTTATTCAGGCTATTGAAGCAAGGTAAATATTCCTACGATAAATCAGTAGACGAAACTTGCGAATTCTACAAACGTACTGCGGACCCGGTTTATGCTTTCCTTGAAGATTGCTGTGAGTCCAGCTCTGAAGACTTTATTTCTAAAGATGAGCTATACGAGGCCTTTAAACAATACTGTGCTGATCGCAAAATGGCAATTATAAAACCTAACGCCTTTGGTAAGAAGCTTACTGATCAGGTAGAATTCAGCCTTTATAGCACACGGATTACATTAGAGGATAAGTCAAGGCATACCGTATGGATGGGGCTTAAATTCCTGGATGACGGGCAAAATGAGGGGTAAGGTCATAAATGGGCAAGTAATTGTTAACAATGACAATATTGGCAGGGATGGCAGGGATGGCAGGGATTTTCCTATCTTTAATTTAAAAATGGGGAAACCCCATATAATAATAAATAAAGAAAAAACCTTGACTACCCTGCCAACCCTGCCAGCCCTGCCGCAAAAACAAAACATTTCCCTTGGTCCTAACCTGGACGAATGGCGCCGGGTCAATATCCCGGCATGGCGCTGCATTTTGAAGGAAAGCATAGAAACCGGGGATCAGCGCCGGGCAGATTACGCTAAGTGGATGTTAAAAGAAGTTTTAGAAGTCGAGGCGAATAAATGATAGTCAGGGAGATCCGTAAATGAAAACAAGCATAACAACGGCTAAACAATCTACATTTGAAGATTTAATTGATACCCTGGAGTCGGTCCGGGTCCGGGATGGGTGGCTGCATAATGACATGATATTTGTTGAATGTGGCATAGGTTACGGACTTACTGCCGACTGCCGTAATGTCTGCCTGGGCGATATGGCAGCCGTTGAATTATACCTGAAGTCCGGCATTGATAAAGGATTCACTGCTATTCAAAGAGAAATATTAAACATCGTGAAGGAGATAGAACGAAAGAATGGACAATCAGAACAATCAGACAACATTGTTAAATCAACCGTTGGTATCCGGGCTGTCAGCACAAGTGGTAAACGAGCCAGACCTGTTAAGTATTCTCAATATAAGCCGATCGACACTAGACATGCTAAGGCGCGAAAAGTCGTTTCCTTACGTAAGGCTTAGTCTAATGTCGAGGTGCTACATGGTTTCTTCAGTAGTGGACTGGTTAAAGAGTCATGAACTAAGGTAATGATTTGCTTTAGTTTGCTGTGACTTTATGCCAGTTAGGGGCGGTATTTTTTAGACAGGTGAATATCTATGTGGGGAGTAAAATGTACGGCTATTTGCTGAAATACTTTGAGCAAGCGGTATTTGCCGGTAAACCGATAAGTTGGCAGCTCCGCCGGGCTTTGAAGGACTACCCGGAAATTATGCCGGCGGAATTATGCCAGGTTCTGAACTAC
This sequence comes from Dehalococcoidales bacterium, assembly GCA_028718465.1. The sequence goes on from JAQULX010000060.1 coordinate 3,835, forward strand.
CGGCCGGGTCCACTTATGCCGAAGGCGCGTTAAAGTACAATACTCCGGGGCTAACTGTTAGCCAGGATAAACCATCCCAGCGGTCCGGCCGGAGAAGTACGCACGCGCGAGGGGTACGGCCTGAATCTGTTTTGTCAAGTTTGACAAAACAGAGGAGAAGTACGCGCGGGGGGGCAAATAAAGGCCCGGCACATCCAACCGATGCTGTTAAATGAGAATTAAGGCTAAAAAAGGTTCGGAATGGTGAGCATAAAAAGGAGCCTTTTTGAGATAGTAATAAAGATAACCTGTAAGTTAAACAAAATAGAGTAAATTGATTAATTTCAGGGTCTTATCAAATTAAAATGACGAAGGAATAAAAATCTACTGGCAGAGAAAAAGGGTAGATAATTAAACAAAATTTCGAAATGTTTATAGTGAGTTGATACAACTACAGCGGGGATAGAGCATTATTATGGAGAAGTACGCGCGCGGGGGGTACGGATACTAGATGATGCGGCCATATTATAGGAATATAGGGTATTGTCCGGGGAATAAGGAATGTTGAGCGAAAAACACAACGGACAATTTAGAGGCCTTCGGGGACAGACCCGGCATGAACTTTTACAAATCCACCGGGTGACGATCTTCACGCTTGCCTTGAACGATTACCTGAAAGGCCGGATATCGGCGGCAGTACTCCGAGGTCGAGCCAAGAAAATGATCGAGGTCGGATTACCGCGAATGTAAGAGGGGGTGTTTATGGAAGATAGCATTATCACTTTTAGAGGCCATAAGGTACTTGAATCATGGTTTGAGTATGCAGCCGGGAAGGGCGGGTTCCGTGGACAGGGGGAGCTATTGCGCCTGATCCTGATGAAGGCAGCTTTTGAACAAGCTACAGAGTCAGGGGTAAGTCGTTTCCTTCAATCGCTTACCCGGAAGGATATCGCGGTAGGCGTTGGAGATACGAAAGTTTTTGCTTGCCGGGTGATAGAGCCGGTCCGTGAACTGATAGAAAACGTTGCTGAAAAGAACAATAAAACGATATCCGAATGGTGTTATGGGGTTATGCTTGAATGGAATGTGGCCTACAGTAAGACATGCCAGCAATACCAGGACCGGGGAGATGCCTGGTGTGCGAATCATGCCCTGATACTTCGTCAAAAAGTCTGTGAATTAGCAGACGTTTACGCTCAAAAGACTGGTAATAAGCTGTCAGGTATTATGCAGTAACAGGCTAACCACAGGCGTTTACAATGTTTACAGTGTTTACATGCCAGAATTGGGAGAATTTGCACAGGTTAACGCTTCAAATAGTGCATTGTTTACGCACAATTTATTGAAAATCGGTTTAAATCTGAGGTAATGACAGGGGATGGTGGGGGATATAGCGAAATTTTAGCTTCAGTTATTACTTGTTATTACACATAATAATGGTGCGGCGAGGCCTCATTACCATCCCTACCACCTTTATATAGATTAGACTGGGGCGGAGATAAATGTCTATTCCTAGCTTCAGAGGGAAGCATAATCAACTCAAATGTCAGGCATGGCTGCTATTAGCTATATGCCGGGATACCGGATATTGGCTTACCAGTGAGCAAATAGCTTCGATATTAGGTGTCAATATCCGATCACTAAGGACCGCCTTGACTAAATGGACCGCCTGGAAGCGTGTATTAAGGCGCAAACACACAGCTAATGACGGTTATCTTTATGAGTATAGGCTATCCAAAAGAGGGCAACAATGGTTGGAGAAGTGGCGGGGATATATGCCCGAAGAATACATTATCAGAATCCGAGCATATATGCGTAAACAACCTATCAATAAGCATTGACATTATATTGTTTAGAAAATATAATATAAGCTATGGTTAAGATTAAGCTAACAATTTTAGAGTGTACACGATGTAAGCACACCTGGATACCACGACAGGCCGTAGAGCCTAAGACATGTCCGAATTGCCGTAGTCCATATTGGAATAAAGTAAAGTGGAAGCAATCAGGCCCACAAAGGAAGGCGAATAATGACTAAGGTCGTTATCTATGCCCGCGTTAGCAGCGAAATGCAAGCTGATGATGAAATCCCCATCTTGGGGCAACTCCAGGAATGTGAATCTTACGCAAAGTCTAAAGGATGGGAGATAGCCAAAGTCTATAAAGACGAGGGTTTCACAGGCCGGAATACGGACCGGCCGGGATTCAATCAAATGATGTTGGATGCAAAGAAAAAGCCAGCGCCATTTGAAAAGATCATTGTTTGGAAGGGAAGTCGTATAGCGCGGAATACTGAAGATCGTTTAGCATTTCATTCCCTATTAGGCCGTAAGGGGATTGACGTTATAACGATCAAAGAGCCTGAATTTGACGGTCCTACTAAAATATTAATGCTCCCGATCATGGCAGCGATTGACGAATATACTTCTTACCTTATCGGCGAAGATACCTTAAGAGGCATGAAAACACTTGCACGACAGGGCTATTCTGCGGGCGGTCGGCCGCCAAAGGGATACCGGACACATAGGGAGCCAGCCGGACTTAAAAAGAACGGCGAGCCGCGATTCCATGTAAGATGGGAGCCAGATCCAGAATGGCGCGATAATGCTTTAAAGGTTTTTCAAATGGTATCTGAAGGCCGGAGCTGTATGGATATTATCAAAGAAACCGGAATTGCCAAGAACCGGTCAAGCCTACCGACTTACTTCCGCAATCGTACTTTCATCGGCGAAAGGGTATTTAATGTTCACCGGGGAAAGACAACCGGGCATGAAGTCGAAGTGCCTTTAGACGATCCTGAAGTTGTCCGCGTACCTGATGCACACGAAGGCATCATTCCGCACGATTTATTCGATCACGTACAAGAGATACTTCAGAAACGACGGCCGCAGCCAGGCCAGGTCCGGGCTGCTAACCATAACTTCGTATTATCCGGGCTGCTTTGGTGTGGTACTCATGATTGTACTATCATCGGGCATGGTAACAGGGAGCGCGGATACTATGTATGTACGACACTTCGGCATCAAGGCCGCAAAGGGACTGATTGCCCGACATATAAGAAACAGCCGCTAGAAAATTTTATCATCGATATCCTGAAGGAAAGAGTATTCTCAAGAGAACGGATATATAAGGCCGTTAAGTATCTTATAGATGCTGCCAGTAATGAGAATGAGCATCTTGTTGAATCATTAGCAGAATTAAAAGGCAAGATAGTAAAACTTAAACGAGAAGTCGATAACGTCAATGAGTCAATGTTTAAGTCAGGGATATTTCCTGAGAGCACGTTGAAAATTGTATCTACCAAAGAGAATGAGATAAGGCAGATCGAAAAGCGAATGGCGGACCTTAAAGAGGCCGGGCAAAGTCAGTTTGGTAATTTAAAACTTGATAACCGTCTGATCGATGATATACGAATTCATGCGCTTGCGGCATTGGACAATGAGTCACCTGAAGAACGGCGGATATTCCTTAGGACCTATATAGAGCAAATCAAGATTACCGGGAAAACGATAGACGTCAAGTTCAACTTTCGAAATCCCGATAGTAGCCAAGAGACGGCGGAGGGAGTGGGATTCGAACCCACGACCCCACTTTCGCAGGGCAAGCGCTTAGCAGGCGCCCGCACTAGACCACTATGCGATCCCTCCAGTACACCTATTCAGCCTCATAATTACCGTTTTCTAACCCGTTGTCCCATTTTCGCAGACCAGGCGCAGGGCAGGCGCCCGAACCGGACTGCTTCCGGGTTAAAAATTGTCATTAAGAAACTTTGATCCTGCCTATTTTGTTAACCTGTTTACTTGCTTTATAAATGTGCCGCAGTATCCTCGAAACTACCGATGTTTTCTTATGTCCGATATTTTGGCAACATTTAAAAATATATATCCTGTTTACCTTTAAAGTATAAGAGAATCTGTATGAAATGTAAATATCGTTACCTTACATATCGTTACCTCACCTTGCGACAAGAGTCCGGGCATGCTTAAAAATCCAGTCATTAAAGGTCATTATTACCAATTTATACATAGCGCAATAAGCGGGTGCTAAAAACAGGGTGTCATGCTGGAGGCATGGGTTGGCCAGGCTGAAACATCTCAGGATTGGGAAGCCACACTCCAGTGCATTGAGTCCCCCCACCCTGAGACCCTTCGTCGCCTCAGTCGGTAAGGAATGAGGCTCCTCCATGGTGACAGGGGGTTGATGGCTTGGGCGAGCGGGTCCGAGCCCCTACACTTGATTATGGACATCAGGACACTATTTGTCCTGAGTCAGGAATTGGGCTCCCCAGAGTGACAGTCATTGTCTTGCTGAAGCGGAACCCAGTGGTTGTTTCAAGGAAAATGAATAGACTCTGTGACAGTTCCTCTTAAACTTGATGGATATGTCGCGTATGTTTATAATACACTTAGATTATTTTTGTAGAAGTAGGTGAAGTTTAATGGACCAATTCACACTTGAGAATCTTCGTAACGTGGCCTTACTCTCCCACTCAGGATCGGGGAAAACCTCCCTCGCGGAATCAATCCTGTTTAATGCCAAAGCCATCACCAGGTTAGGCAAAGTAGAGGAAGGCAACACCACCTCGGATTACGATCCGGATGAAACACAACGCAAGATCAGTATTAACCTCAGTGTTCTTCCCTATGCCTGGCAAGGAGTGAAAGTTAATCTGTTAGATACCCCGGGGTATTCCGATTTTGTGGGCGAGGTTAAATCAGCCCTGCGCGTATCCGAAGGAGCGATAATCCTTATCGGGGCCACTTCCGGCATCGAGGTCGGCACGGAACAGGTCTGGCAGTACTGCGAAGAAGCCGAGCTTCCGCGCCTGGTACTGGTCAATAAGATGGACCGGGAAAACGCTGACTTTTATAAGGTTCTCGGAGAAGTCCAGAAAAGATTTGGCAGTAAAGCCGTAGCCCTGCAAATTCCCATCGGGGCCCATAGCTCATTCAGCGGTGTGGTGGACCTGCTTAATATGAAAGCTTACAGCGGCGATACCGCTAAAGAGGGCGATATCCCTGGCGATATTAAGTCCCAGGCTGACTCATATCGCGCCAAACTGGTCGAGGCAATAGCCAGCGCCGATGATAACCTGATCGAAAAATTCCTCGGCGACGAGCAGATCAGCCAGGAGGAACTGGAAACAGCCCTGAATACCGCTATTATCAGCGGAAAACTGATACCGGTTTATGCCGGCTCAGCTTTTCAGAACATAGGCATCATCAAGGTAATGGAGGCTATTAAGCAGTACTTGCCTTCTCCTGCGAGCAGACCGGTAGAAATTTTGACCGGTTCCGATAACGAGATAGAGAAGGTTGGACCTTCCTCCCTGGATTCCCTGGCGGCCATGGTCTTCAAGACCAGCGCCGATCCGTATGTCGGCAAGCTCACCTACTTCCGGGTCTACAGCGGCGTTTTTACCAGCAACTCACAGGTCTGGAACTCCTCCCGCAACGAAGTGGAGCGGGTAGGACAGCTGTATACCGTACGAGGGAAAAACCAGGAGAATACCTCGCAGGTTTCCGCCGGCGACATCGGCGTTGTCGCCAAATTAAACGTGACCGGCACCGGCGATACGCTCACCATCAAGGAAAAACCAGTAAAACTGGCGCCAATCGCTTTCCCGACCCCGATTTACAGCAGTGCTGTGAGCCCGAAATCGAAGACAGACCTGGACAAATTAGGCTCATCTTTAACCCGGTTGGCCGAGGAGGACCCAACAATCAAGGTCCACCGCGATCAGGATACCGGAGAGATGGTGTTGTCGGGTCTCGGAGAAACTCAATTGGAAGTAGTCGTCGGCAAGATGCAGCGCAAATTCGGTGTTGGCGTTATGCTTTCAGTACCCAAAGTGCCTTATAAAGAAACGATCACAGGGACAGGCAAAGGCGATTATAAACACAAGAAACAAACCGGCGGCCACGGCCAATATGGACACGTAGTGCTGGATGTCGAGCCTCTGACGAGAGGTTCAGGCATTGAGTTTGTAGATGCGATTGTCGGCGGCGCTATTCCACGGAACTTCCTACCGGCAGTTGAAAAAGGCATTAAAGACGCGGTGCATGAGGGTACGGTGGCAGGATACCCGGTGGTAGATGTACGCGCCAGGGTTTATGACGGCAGCTTCCATCCTGTCGATTCCTCAGAAATCTGTTTCAAGATTGCCGGCGCAGGCGCACTTAAGAAAGCCATTGAAGGCGCAAATCCCGTATTACTGGAGCCGATCGTAAAACTCAAAGTCACCGTTCCAGATAACTACACGGGCGACATCATGAGCGACCTTAATAACAAGCGCGGCCGTGTTAACGGCATGATGCCTGAGGCTGGCTATAATACCATCGAGGCGGAAGTACCCCTGTCCGAAGTGCTGCGGTACGCGATAGACTTGAAATCGATAACTCAGGGGCGCGGGCGCTACACCTACGAGTTCAGCCACTATGAAGAGGTGCCTTCCTTTGTCGCCCAAAAGATCACCGCTGATAGACAGAAAGAGCTGGCGGAAAAAGGCAGCGAGAAAGAGTAATTTATTTGCATAAAAAAGCGCAGGCCAAGCAGCCTGCGCTTTTTTTGTTCCCTATCCCATCAGGTCTTTACATTTGACAGTAAAGGCCGGGAGTGCTTTTTTCCAGTCGGCCACGATGCCGAAGTGGGCCACTTTAAAGATATTGGCTTCCGGGTCTTTATTGATGGCAATAATTGTTTTCGCCCCCGAACAGCCTGACAGGTGCTGGCTGG